>CAMLEL010000007.1 GCA_946478935.1 uncultured Armatimonadota bacterium | reverse complement strand
TGGTTCAAGAGCTTGGTTACGGAATCTTGATCGGCAGCGGCGAGAGCGTCGGCATGCTGACGCGCGTGGTCGAGCGCCGTGCCGATTTCCATTCCGATACTTTCAAGGAGTTCTTCATCCGGATGTCCGAAGGTTCCGTTTTGGCGCATGACGCCGATCATGCCGATCTGTCGGTTTTGCCATTTCAGCGGAGCGCGGAGGCAGTTCCAGACATCTCCAGACTCGGTGCGCACGAGCACGGACTCGGAGAGGTTCTTGAACGGCATCTCTTCAAGACTTTGCTGCAGGAATGGGTCAGGTTCGATCCCATCAAGCGTGTGAAGGAATGGAGCCGAGGGCAACCCTGGTCCGCTTTCTTTGAGCAGCCAAACCGCTACTCCGGAGGCACCAAGCGCAATTTTCGTATGGCGGACGGACTCAGCCAAAACCTCGTTGTAGTTCAGGGTGTTATTGACAGCCCGGGTGAGTCGCTGAACGGCTGCAAGTTGACCGGTGCGCTGCTCCACGAGTGATTCCAGATTCTCGTTGAGACTCCCCATCTGACGCGAAAGCGAGACGTTTTCGGCAAGCATCAGCATCTGCCGAACCAAGATCAAGAAGAAGACGACGATCGCTTCCGTGTAAACGGACGAGGAGATTTGGCGATCCTTAACGAAGTCGTCAACGATGACGATTCCCAAGGCGGCCACGACCAAGATGTAAGGAGCAACCACCCGGGTCATGCTGCCAGCGTTGCGCAATCTCTTGCTTGTCTGGCGCTTGTCGACCGCGGACAGCTGTCTTGGCCACCAAAGCGCGGAAATTGCACTATAGCCAATCATGGCGAATCCGAACGACCATCCCCAATCGGCCCAGGACCCCGTTTGATAAGTCTCCTGGAGATTCATGAACTGGAAGTTGCCGTCGGCCAAAGCGATCATGCTCAAGCCAACCGCGATGAATGCGATCGAGCGTCTGAGGGAGCTGAGTCGGTTGCAGCCCTTTAGGGCGACCGTGGCAATAAAGATAGCCAGGAAGTCCCCAATTGGGTAGCCAGCGCTGATCAACTTGTTCAAGAGAGAGTCTTCCGCGGCCGCGATCCACATCTTGTTAACGAGGAAGTACCAAACCAAGATCGCGAGGCTCGCGACGGTGATGGCGCTGTCGAGGAAGAGTCGAGCGCGGCTTGCGATATGCTGACTGTAAAGCAGCATACAAACACCCAACAGTAGGAAAGGATAGGCACCCAGATATCCAACATCGGCCCAACCAGGGAATGGAACTTCTTTCCCGAGGACGCTCTCAGTGACCGTCCAAGTGGTCTGGCCAGCGGTAAAGCTTAAACAACCAAGGCCGATCATAAACCAGGCAGCTTTTTGAGAGGCGGTGTCGTGTCGCCCCTTGTACCAGAAGACAAAACAGCAAATCGAGGCCCATAGAGGGGCGATGATCTGATAGGTGTTCTGGAAGCCTTGATAGAAGGTTTTGCTTCCTGGTCGAAGCATGAGCATCGCGATAAACACTGCCGCGTAAACGAACGATGCTCCCAACGTGATCTTTTGCAGGGTCGAACAGTTGACCCAGAACATTCTTAACCGCTTAAATTGACGCCCCATGGTGATCCAGCCTTATCGAAAGTTGCACAGCACTTTCATGGGGGTCTTTCCATGTTTGGCATGAAGATTCACACACAAATACGGGATTTTCGAGAATCTCCTGGAGCGCGTCGGAAGTCGGTTCAGATAAGCTGAACCGGGCTTTCACACATATGGGGATTCTTTTTGGGTTGGGGGCAGCGCTGTTTTGGGGTTTGGGAGACTTAGCCATTACCAAGCTAGCGCGGTATGTGGGGTCGGCTCGGTCCCTCCTCTACATTCAAGCGTTCAGCCTGATTTCATGGATTGCGCTTATCGCGGTGTTTCCGCATGAAGGCAACTCAGGAACCTCTCCATGGATCTTTGCAGCGATCGCGGGCGTTTTTCATGTCGTCGGCTTGGCTACAACCTACCGAGCCTTTGAAATCGGAACGCTTTCCTTCGTATCGCCGATTGCGTCGAGTTTTGCGATCGTCACGACCGTAATGTTCGTTATCTCGGGAAACGCTCCGGCTGCAATTCCAATGCTTGGGATCTTGCTGCTTGTCGGAGGAATTTCGGTGGTCACCCGCTCCACAACTCCGGAAGAAAAGACCACGCTTCGAGGGGTTCCGGAAGCCATTATCAGCGCGATCGGATTCGGGGTTATGTTCTGGATCCTCGACGTCTATGTGAAAGGGCCCTTGGGGGACGTTTATCCGCTGATACTGCTCAAATCCATGGCCACGATCTTTGCCGTTGGTTATGTAGCGAGGAGTCCGAAGGAGGCGGCTGCAGAGGCCGTGTCCGGCTCAAAAATTGTTCTGATGGCATTTGTTGCCGCGACTATGGATACGCTGGCTTGGGTGAGCTACCTGTTCGGCAGCAAAGCGCAAGTTCATGCGGCCGTCGTCACGGCGCTGGCATCGCTTTTCAGCGTGGTGACGATTGTCTTGGCGGGCATTTTTCTTAAGGAGAGACTCAATCGGCTGCAGTGGTTGGGCGTGGCGGTCGTCCTCGGCGGCATTCTCTTGGTGAGCTGGCCGAAGTGACATTTCCAACCGTGGGTTCCGAATGGTCCAATCCAAGCGTTATCTGGGGTCGGACAGCCGGTGAAGGCGAACGACTGACAGTCGTTTCACCGCTCGGGCAAGTCGTGCAGCACGCTAATCAGATGTCGGACAGGGAGATTTGCGAACTGTTTGACACGTCGTCCAAGGAGGTTCGCCCGACGACTCAGACTCAACGACAAGCGCTGCTTGCTTGCTTGGAGCGTTACCGGCCGTTACTGCTGGAAGCTCTGAGGCTCGAGACCGGTTTCACGCCAGTGGACTGCGGGGAAGTCCTCGACGGACTTCGATCGCTTTTGGAACGCTTCTCGCCTGGCGGGTCCGAACCCAGCGGATACCAAACGGATTCACGCAGAATCTCGATCCGGGCGGTTCCCTCTGGAACGGTCGTCGCCATCTTGCCGCAGAACGCATTCTTGAGCCTTGGGCTGACCGTTCTGCTGAGTGGACTTGCAGCTGGCAATCGCGTGATTCTAAGATCGCCAGCGGGTTCGGCGCGATCTGCCGGCGTCCTCGCCGAACTGCTGAACCAGGCGGGGCTCGATTCTGATTCGTGGTCGATTGCTCTGGCGGACGCGGGCAAGTTTATCGATCGGTTTCTAGAGTCCCGTACGCCGATGCTGCTGCATTACTTTGGAAGTTCGGGGAGGGCGAGTGGGCTTCTTTCTGCCTGCTTTGAGGCATCCAAGCCTTGCCTGGTGGACGGTGAAGGGAATACTTACGTCTACGTCCACCATGATCAAGATCCGGAGAGGGCGGCGGTCCAGATTTGGAAAGGAGCCATACGCTACAACGGTCAATCTTGCACCTCGATAAACGGTGTCGTGGCGCACCCGATGATCGAACCGACCCTCCGGCTGCATCTGAAGACGGCGGCTCAGTCGACTTCATTTGGAACCGATGACTCCGCCCAGGTTGGCCCGGTTTTCAAAGCGTCACAGGCGGAAGCGGCAGAGAGTTCAGCACAGGCATCGCAGGGCATTATTGCAAGAACGGGACAGAGATCAGGAAACCTAGTTCCTCCCTGCCTTGTGATGGATCCCGACGCAGATTCAGATTTGGTCCGCCATGGCGCCTTTGCACCGCTGGTCTGGATTCGAGCAGGAGACTATTCAGAGTTCGAGCGACTCTGGGCGAGAAATCGATATCCGTTGTGCGCGGGGGTCTTGGCCAATGACTCGACAATATTGGGAGCAGCCGTGGACTTACGTGGGGCCTCGCGCGTGGTTTTGAATGGAGATCCTAGCCTCGAGGACGCAATGGAGCCTTGGGGCGCCTATCCGCCTTGCGGGAGTAACCCGGTTTCAAATTGGATCCCCAAATATCTCAGGACGGTGCAGGTAGATGAGCCGAGAGCGTGACGCTAGAAGCGTTATTCGGTTGGACGGTTTAGATTTTGCGACTCAGGCGCATACCTTCCGGTGAGACAATGGTCTGCCAATCAACGCCAATGCCGAACTCGATCGGTTTTTTCTCTTGAGGAGTCTGCGGCGCTCGACCCTCGAAATCTGTGGCAGTCAGCACCAACTTTTCGCCTTTGATCGCGGCTTTGCCTTTCACTACGGACCGGTACTTTCCACCTTTGAAAACGACTTGGAACTTGCCCGCGTTCGACAGGCTCAAAGTGATCTGAGCCTCGCCTTTAGAACCTTGCCAAGTTCCCGCACGGATTGCACCGACCGCCGGGCGTCCGCTTTGTTCCGTAATCTCAGTCGGTTGCGAAGCGCAACCAACCATTAATAGGCCGACCCAAAGAATGGCCAGCTTGACTCGCCCCAACACAATCCCAGTTTACCGCACGAATACAGGTGTCCATCCTTGCGGTTAAGGCCGCATCGTTGGGCCCAAGGCCTATGATTCTGGGTCGTGACACCAAGGATTTCGCTGTCGGTTTAGCGATGGTGCCGACAAAATTGTTATGATCATTGGAAGAAAGGTGGAGCAATCTTGGAGAAAATGGCGCGATTTGCCAACGCTGGACTCAAATCGCCTTGGTGGATCAACGCGCTCCGAGCTTGAACGAATCAGGATTGCGGTGGCGACGTCGTTTGGGCGAATTCAGAGTATCTTGCCCGAGGTTGAACGGGCCATTCGAGAGGAAGACCAGTCCGTACTCAGCCAATTGGCTCAAGAAGCCAAAGATCATTGTGAAGCGCTTGGCGCCCAGCGTCTGAGCGCGCTATTTGAAGCGCTCATTCACGAAGGAGATATCGTCGATGCGGAGCTCATCTATCCTCACTTGAAAGTGGAATGCGCCCAAGCCCGCGCTTGTGCTCGCGGGCTCGGACTGTATGGGGCAGCGATCGTCGGAACGGCTTAGTTGGCTGGCTTGTCTGTAGGAACCGGCTTGTGATCCTTCTTGCCGTTTCCTTCAGGGGAGATTGCTTGAGTCAGCGCTCCCAATGAGCCACCCTTCAAACCAATCTCCTCCATGAGGGAGTCGACCAGCGGCGCCTGACCTCGGTAGCGAAGGGCGCTATTGACCAATTGGTCGGCAAGACTGCCATCGCTCGAGTGGGAACTGCCCGAAGGCGCGCCTCCACCGAGTCCTTCGACCTGAATGATCTTGATTCCCTCAATCTGTTCCATCGGTTTGACACTTTCCCTAATGATATTGGGCAAGTTTTCGATGAGCAGTTGCTTGATTTTGGCTTCGATCATCTGAGTGCTGAGGAGGTTCTCGGCCTCGTTGATATTGCGCTTACCGACGGCCTCGACTTCGTATACCTTCTGTTGAGCTTCGGCACGGAGTTTCTCCGAATCCGACGCGGCAAGGGCCGCGATTCTGGCCTTTTCAGCATCAGCTTCGGCGGCAATTTTGACGGCAGACGCGCGATCTTCGCTCGCTTTCTTCTCCGCTTGAGCGGCAACCGTGATTCGGATTGCGTCTCGCTCGGCTTCTTCGCTTGCTTGGACCAGTTCGATGGTCTTCTTTCGTTCTGCAACTTCTCGCTCGCGGACCGTAATGACGCGTTCATCGGCCTGTACGGCTTCGGCTCGGGCCACAGCCGCAAGAGCTTCGGCTTCCGACTTGGCTCTTGACTTCTCTGCAATGGCGATGGCTCTCTCTTGCTCGGCGAGCTCGACGGCTTTGAGCTTCTCAATTTCGGCAGCTTCGATGGCCTTCTGTCGCAGAACGTCCAATTCCTTGATCTGCTGTTCGTTGGCGATACGATCCCCTTCGATCTGACGCTGGGACAGGATTTCAGACTGCTGCACCTGTTGACTGGCCAAGATTTGCGCCTGTTTGGCTTCTTGCTCACGAGCCGACTGCTCCTTGGCAATTTCGGCGGCTTGGGCGGCTTTGCGGATGGAGATTTCTCGCTCCTGCTCAAGCTTGGCGTACTGCTCCTCTCGGGTCAGGGCAAGCGATTTCTGCTCCGCTTCCAAATTCTTCATCTGGATGAGAATTCGAGTTTCCTGCTCGATATCGTTTCGCTGCTTTCGCTTGGCTTCGATGGTTTCGGTGATCTTGGCCAATCCTTGAGCGTCGAATGCGTTTTGCGGGTTGAAGAATTCGATGCTCGTCTGGTTGAGGCTGGTAAGCGATACCGATTCAAGTTCCAGACCGTTCTTGAGAATGTCTTCTGAAACCGTGGTTTGCACTCGCTGGACGAAGTTCACGCGCTGTTCGTGAAGTTCCTCCATCGTCATTTCGGCGGCAACTGCGCGCAGAGCGTCGACGAACTTACCTTCGACCAACTCCTTCAGCAGCACCGGCTCCATGGTGCGATGACCCAAGGTCTGTGCCGCGTCGCCGATGGCTTCTTCGGTGGGCTTGACCCGCACGTAGAACTCCGCTTGGACATCCACCCGAACGCGGTCTTTGGTGATGAGGCTGGATTCTCCGCCTCGAGCTACCTCCAAACGGAGGGTGTTCATGTTGACTCGGATGATGTCCTGGAAGACCGGCAGACAGGTGGCGCCTCCGTTCATCACAACCTTTTGACCCCCTAAGCCTGTACGCACGAACGAAACTTCCTTTGAAGATCGACGGTACAGCCGTGACAGGATCAAGGCAAACAAAAAGATAAAGACGACGATTGAGCCTGCGATCAGGCCGATCATCTGCATGGTAGAGGGATTAGGCATTTGTCTTGGGTTGGCGGTCCTCCGCCGATGGGGGAGTCGCCCCGAACGAGAGGAGTGCATCGACGCTATCCTCGATGACGAGATACTTATGGCCCACTCTCTCCACCAGGAGAACGGAATCGCCAGGATGAAATACAGAATCGTCGTTTAGCGGTTCTACTAAAACGTAGTGATTCTGGCCGTGACCATCTTTGAGCTTGGCTTGAGTAGGAGTGCCACGGCGCGTCAAACCGAGCGTGATCACTGCGGAATAGCCCACGAGACTCTCAGCAGACACGGCGGTCGTTTCATCTTTCAAGATCACACGCCTAGCAGCTCCACCGAAGACTCGAATGCCGAGCAGTCCGAGCCCCAAGGCGATCGGAACGGCCAGTCCAAGATGAAGCGTATTTCCGGTCAGATTCAGCGCTGACCACTGAGTGAGTACGCCTCCCAGCCCAAACCCGAGGAGCAGAAGAAGGAAGAGGATGAGGATCGGAACTTGGCCAACATGGAGCCAACCCAGGAAGTGCTCACCGCCACTGATGTGACCGTCGTGGTTCAGATCGAGCCCCACGTCCACGTCGTGATCCAAGCCCGGTAAGGACGAATCTACGGCATGCGAGAGGGCGAAACCCAAAAGCATCGAGATGAGTTCAAGCAACGCGATCCCACCCATCACGCAGAGCGCGATGGTGAAAGGAATGTTGGGCGGTGCTACTAAGAACTCGATCATCTGGTGTCTACAGGTTCAACAACCGTTACGGAGAATCCTGCCATCAGGTTGCTGATTCGCGGTAAAACTGGAGCGATGATGGCTGTCCTAATCGCCCTGGCTGCTGAAGTGTTGGTTCCCAGTTCTGCTCTCGATCGCATCTGCGCAGATGTCCACGCTCAGGCGCGAAAGGAGTTTCCCAAGGTTACCGGTGAACAGCTTGCCATTGGATTCGGCGAGATCCATCGAGCTAAAGGCGAGATCAACTACGGGAATATGCAGGGGGACCGTGCCTACTATCCGGCGAGCACGGTAAAGCTGTTCTATTTGGCTTATGGCGCGCATCTCTTGGATGCAAAGAAGCTCAGCATGACTCCCGAACTCGAGCGTGGATTTCGCGATATGATCGTCGACTCGACGAATGATGCCACCGCTCTCATTTTGGACGCGGTAACTGGTACGACGGGCGGTCCGGAATTGCCGGCACGGCAATTGCAGGACTGGATGAATAAGCGCAATGCGGTCAATAGATGGCTGAATGGCTTGGGTTTCAAGGGAATCAACGCCAATCAGAAGACTTGGAACGAAGGGCCGTATGGACGTGAGCGCCAAGGTTATGGACCAAACTTCGAGCACCGGAATTCACTGACGGCCAGGTCAGGAGTGCACATGATGGGCTTGATCGCTCTTGGCAAAATTGCGACCCAATCGAGGAACGAGTGGATGAACAGCCTGCTGAGCCGCAAAATCCCCGCGGACTCCAAAGATGCCGACTACCAGTCGCGCGCCTTCATCGGGGCAGCGCTGCCAAGTGGAAGCAAGCTGTGGTCAAAGGCGGGGTACACAAGCAATTCGCGGTTGGATATCGCGTGGGTCCAGGTGCCAAGTGGTGAAGAGTACGTTCTGTCAATCTTTACCAAAGATCAGAGCAACGAACCCAAGTTGATACCGTTTGTCGCCGAATCCCTCTTGAAGGCCGTTTCCAAGCCTGTGAGAACAGAATGGCGAACCGATGAGATTGAACCTGAGTCCTAGGCAAGCATGGTAACGATCGAAGCTGAAGTCCGTGGCGTCGTGCAAGGTGTCGGCTTTCGATTATTCGTAAAGCGCCTCGGGGAGGACCTGGGTGTGCAGGGAGCCGTTTGGAACACTCACTCCGGTGCCGTGGAACTAGTTGCCCAAGGCGCACAAGAGCCGATGGCTCAGTTTGAGAAGGAACTGTGGGCCGGCCCGGGGTCGGTCTCAAACGTGGACGTTCGGCCGCGCGAATACTTAAACTTGGCTCCAGGGTTCGAAATCAGACGGACCGTCTAAGCGGTCCGCCGAGAAAAATCCTTTGAGACAATCACCGCCGATCCTTGTTTCGCCGCCTTATTCAAGTACATGTCCTTATCCGCAGCGACCATCAAATCTCGCAGCGTGGTGCCATCCGCGCCGATGCGCGAGATGCCATAGCTGAAGCTGGCACAACGATCGGCCAAGACGGTAGCTTCGCGGAACTTCCAGTTCACCTTGTTGAGGATGACCCGCGCGTCCGTCGGAGTCTTTCCGGGGAGTACAAGCACGAACTCGTCACCACCGTTGCGAGCCACGATTCCGCCCTGCGAATACCTTCTCAACATTCGGGCCAGGGTTTTGAGGACGTGGTCACCATATTCGTGGCCATGCTCGTCGTTCAACTCTTTGAACTTGTCGCAGTCGATCATCGCGATCGTGAGCGGCTGAGCGGCAGCAAGCGCACGCTCGATGGCTCGAGGAACATATTCGTCCAGACCCAGCCGGTTCAGTGATTGAGTCAGGGCATCGCGCTTTGCCAGATTTGCATACTTGCGCAGTCTGCTCTCAAAGTGCTCGATGAACGCCATGAGTCCCACAAGAACAACAAAGCAAAGGATCGAATTGATAGCGATCTCGGCTGGCGTAAATCGGTTGTAGGCTGTGTCCATATAGGTCAATGCAGCGCCCGTCGCCGCAACGTTTACATAGCCTGCCAATCGGCCCCCGCGCTTGGCGGCCAGCCAGATGGGCAGGATGTATACCATGCGAAGTCCGATCGGATGTCCCAAGACATAATCGATGCCGACCAACAGCCCGAGCAAGAGGATCGAATCTACGGTCGCGCGCACGGTGGGCGCGTGAAGGTAGCCGTCCTTGACCCACAATAAGGCGTCACAAAGGCGATCCCGCAAATCTAGGCTCAACCTCCGATAGCTCTCTTTCATATCAAACGTAAAATCTCCCACGTTATTAATCATCGTCAAGTTCACAGAAAGCTTTAGGTTTCGCAGGGTCCAAATCTAAAAATTGCCCCGTAAAATTAACAGGATCATCTACACGAAGCCGAAGATGCGCTCAAAATGGCGATCGTGTCTTTGGTTTTTACTGAGTCGGTTCCCAATGCTGGCGTTCAAGGAACGCTTGTGCTGCTTCATGGATTGGGGGCAGACGAATATGATTTGATGGGTTTGGTCCCATACTTGCCGGCCGGCTTGCGAATCGTTTGCCCAAGGGCTCCTCGAACGTGCGAATGGGGAGGGTATGCCTGGTTCGATACACGGTTTTTGGAGACCGGGATAACTGTGGATGGAGCCCAAGCTCGAGAAAGTCTCGCGGGGCTTGTCGAATTTTTGGAGAAAGTGGAGGGTCCCATCTGGCTGGGTGGTTTCAGCCAAGGAGCAATGATGACTTTGGGCGTCGCACTTGAGCACGCGACGCTGATTCAAGGAGCGATGGTGCTTAGCGGAGGATGGCTGCCCTGTTTCGAAGCGCAGGGTCCAGTTGGCATTCCGATCTTTGGAGCTCACGGACGCTTGGATCCGGTGGTGCCGTTCGAATTTGGGGAGGAATCAGCGAGTCGCCTGCGCGAAGCAGGTATTGAGGTTGAGTTTCATGCTTATCCCATGGCTCACGAAATCTCCCTGGATGTGCTTTCCGATGGCTCGAACTGGTTGGATCGCCAGGTGCGCAACCATCCCAATCGGGCATAGTTATCTTGAAATTTGCACTCAGAACGAAATTCGTGCAGAAATACGTCCCAATTCTAGAAATCCAAGTTACAATGAGGTCGTCGTGAAGACAAATGGAAAAGCTCGAGGAATAGGGGTGGCAATCGGAGTCACGACTCTGGCTGCGATAGGCTTGCTTCGGTTAGGGCAAAGTGGCATGCCGGGAGGCTCTGTCTTTCAAAACGGCGAGACCATCTACACAGGCAAGTCCGTCGCCAAATTGGCTGGGCTGACCGCAACTGAAACGTTCATCAATGTTCCGAACAACTGGGAGACAGTTGTTGCAAAGGTGAAGCGGGAGATACCAATCGCGATCGAACGCCGTGATGAGGATGGCCCGTATCTCGTCGTGCCGCAGACGCGTCATGGGCGCGTGATGATCTCAGAGTTTCCAGAGCAATCGATCACGGTGCGCCCCGGAAGACTCACCCGAGTGGGCGCCCGCATGATGGTTCGAGCCGATTCTGGCACGGATTGGGCGCATGTCCAAATTCAAGATTTCAGACAACCATCGGCGCTCGAATCAGCGTTCAATTGGTTAGGGGACCGGCTGGGGATATAGCGTCTACCTCGGCAACGAAGGCGGCGAGTCACTCGCCGCCTTTTTTTGCGCCAATCCGCTCGTTGGACCAAAAAAGTATTTGGTATGTTTGGAAACTTCTGATATAAAGAGATGGTCCTTCCAGATCATCGAATCCCCCTCAAAGAAGGGGGATCGATGGCAAAGAACTATGAATCGTCGCAAATCGCCCCTCGTTTCGGCCGTAGTCGCCGGTATTCGCGGAGACATTGTCTCCGGTCATCTTTCTGCAGGCCGTCGACTGCCGAGCGAGAGAGAATTGAGTATAAGGTTCCAGGTAAGCCGGGCCGTCGTAAGGCAGGCGATTCGCATTTTGGAAGCCGAAGGTCTTATTGAGCACCTACCCAATTGCCGGCCCGTAGTGATTCAAAAAAACCAAAGTAGACAGGAACTCGTTCATCCGCACTATCGGTATCTCGGAATATGGATCTGGCCCAATATGGGCGAGTACGGTGCATCGATGATCATCAAGGGCATTCAACGAGCCGTAAAGGACCCCACTGTCCGCCTGATGATCGCGAATGCCGTCGGTGAAGATTGGCATTCGCGCATCGAATCTGAGGAGGCATTTCTGAGGCGAATCGCCAATGATCCCCATGCTATTGGGCTCATTGCCTGGTACTTGGGTGGCGAGGAAAACCTGTCCTCTCTCAATGCGTTACGGGAGAAGAACATTCCGATTGTTTTTATCGACCGACTGCCACCTGACGATTTTCAGGCCGACTTTGTAGGGACTGACAATCTGGGAGCTTCAAAAGCTTTGGTCAAGCACCTGCTGGACTTGGGTCACCGGCGGATTGGATATGTAACCAACCTGGACGATGTCTCGGCCGTTCACGAGCGTGAAAAGGGATATCGCGATGCCCTGGAGATTGCGGGCGTTCCCTATGATGCCTCATTGATATTCACCTATTCTTCTGCGGATGATGATCATGCTGATCCGGCAATTGAACGATTGGTCAATAGCATCCTGACTCATCCCACTCCACCGACTGCGATCTGCGCTGTAAACGACACGATCGCCCTTACGCTGTACGAAGCCCTTATGCGCCGTGGGATCCGCATCCCTGGCCAAATGTCGATTGTGGGATTCGATGGACTCCTGCGATGGTTGCCAAGCGGAGGTTATTTAACCTCTGCCTGTCAGGCTTTCGAACGAATCGGCGAAATATCCGCCGATCTTCTCATCGGGCGTTCCTTAAGTGGAACCCCGAGTGCTTATCGCCATGTTCTGCTGGATGCGCCGATGCTTGACAAAGGCTCTACTGCACGTGCAGAGGCTGAACTTATATCAACCCTTAATCCTTTGAAGGAGGAACGATGATGAATCTCCGTAATAAGAGCGCTTTTACGCTCATCGAACTGTTAGTGGTCATTGCGATTATCGCGATCCTTGCTGCGATCCTGTTCCCGGTTTTCGCACAAGCCAAAGTAGCCGCGAAGAAGACCCAATTGCTCAGCAATGCAAAGCAGATGGGGCTTTCGCAGATCATGTATGCAGCCGACTATGACGACACCTTCAGCCCGGTCATGGACTATGACGCAAGCTGGTCTTCACGGTCCTGGGCGGTCCTTTGCTTCCCGTACATTAAAAACACGGGCATTTTGATGGACCAATTCACCCCAGCCAACCAGAACAGCAATCCGTTCATACTCAACGCTCAATGGGGAATGCCGACGAGGCGATCCGCATCGGCATGGTGTCCGACATCACCGACGGATCTTGCAGGATGCGCGATGGGCGTTTACAATGCGAACGGTCGAGCGCAACTGACGGGCAATCAACGGATTGGCCGAAGCGGCGTGGGTGGCGTCAACATTGCTCCGGGAACGTGGATGTGGTCTGCGGCCGGATACAAGACCGGCGGCTATCCTTCGCTCAGCAGCACTGCTGTCACCAGACCGGCTGACACTATGCTCATAAGCCAGTCGAACCATTCCGACTTTATGTGGCACCAGGACTGGAATCCGGATGAGGCGTTCCGATATTGGGGAGATGCAAACTTCAACCTGTTCGGAAACAGCAACATGACCTGCGGACCTGCCGGCCGCATTGGTACCACCGGTCAGAAAGCAGGCGTGTATCCGACGAACATTGCGTCGCCATCCCAATTCCCAGAAGGAACGAACTGCTCCGTCTTCGTAGATGGTCACGCTAGAGCGCAAGTTTGGAAGCGCTTGATGACCCAGTTCGTGGACGTTTCCGGTGGCGTGAAGTACCTCAAGTGGGCTTCCGCCGAAATGGACTGATGAAAATGACAATCAACAAGATCGTGCTTGCTGGGCTTGTCGCGGTTGGGCTCATCGGATGCGGCGATACGGGTGCGTCCGAAGTCTCCCCGAGCGAAGACAAGGCCGTGCGCAACAACTTCAGCCGTGAGCTGACGCCAGAAGAGGTCAAAGCAATGGGTGGAAACTCAGCCCAGACTCAGGGCGCAGCGCCCCCGGCCAAGTCCAAGGGCTAACGCCCCGATCATCGATGTCTCGGCTCAACGGTTCGTTTGAGCCGAGACGACTCTTCGGCCGCCTCGATGACGGCAATATTCCTTCGGGACTCCGCGGCCTTCACCGCAAGCTCCACTCCTTGAGTGAGGTGCTCCCAAATGTTGACGTAATAGGCCTTCCAATCTGAGGGTTTGATCGGCGGGTGGAACTTTGCCAGGTACCCGTCGTGGTCCACAGAGACCTCGATTTGATCCCAGCTGGGCATGACGATCGCGCCTTTCGTGCCGAGAATCCTCCACCGTGGCTTGCCGATGGCCGCAAGGTAGGAAATCTCCACCTGGGCTGTCGCTCCGTTTTGGAAGCGTATGACCAACTCGGTGTGGTCTTCATTGCTCACGTCGTGCCAGCGAAGCTTGTGATAGTAGCCGTCCACTCCGGATACCTCAGCGGGAACGATCTGTAGAATCCAGTCGATAATGTGCGCTCCCCAGTCAAACATCGCACCGCCACTAATCTCCTTGTAGGATCTCCACCAGGTTCCCGGATGATGCATTCCGCCCATGGCGGCCTCGATGTGAAAGACGTCACCAATCAGTCCCTTTTGGACAATCTCCCGAATGGTGTTGAAGTCGCCATCCCAACGACGGTTGTGGAACACACTCAACATCTTGCCAGCATTTTGGGC
This sequence comes from uncultured Armatimonadota bacterium, assembly GCA_946478935.1. The sequence goes on along the minus strand of CAMLEL010000007.1, from coordinate 3,651 downwards.
AGCGTCGATCATTGCATCAGCCTCGTTGACGTTCACCGCCATTGGCTTCTCCACGACCACATGCTTTCCGGCGCGAAGGGCATCCACACACACTGACCCGTGCAGGTTATGGGGCAAGATGTTGATCACCAGGTCGATCGCAGGATTGGCGATCAGCTCCTTGTATTCCGTTGTAAAAGTCGCTTCGGGAAAATCCTGAATGGCGGAATCGCGACGGGCGGGATCGATGTCGCAGATTGCGATGACCTTCATGCCCGTTTCTTCGCAGGTTTGACCATGCTGGCGGCCCATATTAAAGGCCCCGCCATAACCGATGATGCCGACGGTAACGGATTGCAGCTGACTCACGCGAAGATCCTCCGAAGCCTAAATTCAGGCTCCGGAAGTTTACTGCGCATCCGGGGGGCTAGACACGGTCAGCAGGCAGGTGGCTACCGTTATTGGCAGCTTTGTCGTCGACCAACGCCGACTTTCCAATGGCAAGGGACCCAGGTTTCCTCCGGCGATGCCAAGTGCGAAGCGCCAGGGCGCTTACCAACAGCCCGACTCCAGCGGTGGTGACAATTGCGGCACGTTTTTTATCCATAACAGGCCTCCACACACATCATAAGCCAGAAATCATAGGGGAAGGTTTGCACGAAGTTCTTTCCGCCATACAAACCTCAGGCCAGACCAATGCTCGTCGATGGCGCAAACCTTGTTGTCGACGATCCCCAGGGGCAGGCCCAGGTCGCGAAGCGTGTTCTCCGTCAGCTCAGTGGCAATTGTCGAGGTCTTCTTGGGCCAAGCGATCCAAATTGCTCCGGCAGGGCGGATATCACGTCGTAATTCAAAAGCTTCCTCCAAGTCTGCGATCGTCCGGCAGAAGGCAATAGCGATATCCAGGTCATCGTCGGCCGTGGTGAAGGGTTGGATTCGTGGTTCAAAGCTATCAGGCGCATTGGTGATTTTGACTCTGGTGTGAGCCGTAACTCCGAGTTTCTTCGGCAGCGGCGTGCCCGAGTATCCGGCGTCCACTTCAGACCCCATAAAGTCCACGATACTTTTGGTCCAATGCGGCGAGCAGCGGCTGTGGCTCCATCGGACGACCGGTGATCCGCGTCACCAGGTCCTTGGGGACGAAGAGCCTTCCTTGCGAGTAGAGCTTGGCGGTGAGCCAGCCCAGAATTCCCGCAAAATCTTGCCGGTCCAAGACATCTTTACCAAGATCGGATGTGAGCCGCTCCCATATCTGATAGCTAATGAGATTGCCCATTGTGTAGGTAGGGAAGTAACCGACAGTTCCACGCGACCAGTGGACGTCCTGGAGGCAGCCGAGCGAGTTGGATGGGGGCAGAACGCCCAGGTAAGACTCGTACTTGGCGTTCCAAGCGTCTGGCAGATCGCGTATAGCGACTTGCCCGGTTAGGATTTCGGTCTCCAGCTCGAACCGCACCAAGATATGCAGGTTGTAACTGACTTCATCCGAGCCGACTCGGATAAAGCCCGGCTCAACCTTGCTCATCGCGCGGTAAATGGCCTCCGCATCCGCTTGTATTTCTGGAAGGACGTTGACCAAATCTGGCTGGAACTTCTGCCAGAACCCTCGGGAGCGGCCAACGATGTTTTCCCAAAGGCGCGACTGACTTTCGTGTACCGCCAGTGAAATGCCGCCGGCGAGCGGTGTACCTTCGAATTCAGGCGGACTGTTCTGCTCATACAGCCCGTGACCCATCTCGTGCATCGAACTGGAAACGACGCCTTTGAAATGTTCACTGGGTCGGGTCGTCATCCGGATGTCACGGTTCGAAAGATGGGTGCAAAAAGCATTCGTGCAAAGGTCGAGGCGACCGGCATCGAAGGAAAAGCCGATGGTCTTGGCGCAGTTTTCGGCGAATTGCCGGAGCCGAGGGCGATCGAAGTCCTTCGCCAAAAACGAGTCATCTACCGGCGACCCGTTCTCGGCAATGTCCTTTAGCAACGCCACAGTTGGACCCTTGAGGGCATCGAAGACATTTCGAGCATCCGCAAAGGTCGCGCCTTCTTCAAATAGGTCGATCAACGGATCATAAATGTGATCGGTGTAGCCAATCGCTTCGGCGGTTTCGCCAGCGATTTCGAAGAGCTGCTCGAGGAAGGGCTGCAGCTTGCCAAAATCGTTGTTGGCCTTGGCGTCTTTCCAGGCCTCGTAGGCATCTGAAGAAACCCGGGCTTTGCGAAGGACCAGTTCGACTGGCAGGCTGCCAATCGTTCTCAATTCTCGCTCAAGGACACGGGCGGCGGCCGCAGGACCCGATCCTGGTTCCGATTCGGCTTTGACCTCCTGCACTGCTCTTGCAAGCTCATCCGATGTCAACTGCTGGTGGCGCATCTGGGAGAGTCGCGCGACTTGGGCGCTGCGGGCTTCAGCTGAGCCAGGCGGCATAAGCACCTGCCGATCCCAATTCATCAGCGAGATGGCGGCATCGATCGCGTCGATGTCCCGGTATCGTTCCAAGAGTCGTTGATATGCTGGAGAGTGTTCGCTCATGAGAGATTTCCGCCGACTTCTTCTTTTACCCATTGCGGTCTTGGCATTGTCCTGCGGAGGAGGTGCAGGCAGCGGACCCGGCAGCATCGTGCTGCACCGGGCAGAGACGGTAGTGGCAACAGCAGCGTTTCCCACGGCACTGCGATTCACGCCCGACGGGGATCTAATTTATGTGGAAAAGGCGACGGGCAACGTCCGAAAGATTAGCAACGGCTCACTGGACCCCCAGCCAATCTTTAGTGTTCCAGTTAACTCGGGTGGAGAACGGGGACTCTTGGGGCTGGCCATCGATCCCAATTACTCGGCAAACCGCTTTGTGTACATCTTTTACACGAAGTCGGGCGGAACAGAAGCAGAGATTCTGCGCTTTACGAACTCGGGCGCAGGTCCGAATCCGACCCCGATCGTGCAGGGTTTGCCGGCCGCCAACATTCATAACGGTGGCCGCATCGCCTTTGGACCCGACGGGAAGCTCTACGCAACGGTTGGTGACGTGGGAAGTCCGGGCAACTCCCAATCAGACGGAGTTTTGGCGGGGAAGACGCTCCGATATAATGCCGACGGAACCATTCCTGCCGATAACCCCATCCCCGGAAACCCGCTGTTCAGCAAAGGTCTCCGCAACTCATTTGGGCTTGCGATCGATTCCAGCGGAACCGTGTTCGTTTCCGAGAACGGGCCCAACTGCGATGACGAGATCAATCGCTTGACTCCGGGTGGCAACTTTGGATGGCGTCCTGGCCAACCTTGTGGCGATACCGATCCCGCATACCAAGCCCCACTTTTCCGATTCGCCTCGGTTATCGCTCCGACGGGAATCGCAATTGGCACCGGTCGATACGCTGGTTCGCTGCTTGTCGCGAGCTTCAATCATGGTCGCGTTCAGGCAATGACCCTTGACGCGTTTCCAAACGGATCTGTGACCAATGCAGTCGACCTCATCGTGCTCAACGGGGAAGCCGTGATCGATGTGACGATCGGTCCGGACGGGAACCCGTACTTGGCGACGGATTCCCGTATCGTTCGATTGGTGCCTTAGCCGAGTCCGTAAATCGCTCGGTACTTGACGTCAAGGCCAGACAGATAATCGTCAGCGCCCATTGGCTTGCCGGTCACATTTCGAACCAATTCCTTGGGCGTGT
>CAMLEL010000006.1 GCA_946478935.1 uncultured Armatimonadota bacterium | reverse complement strand
GATTGCTTGGTCGACAATCTCGGGCACCTCATTCGAAGGGCGAAATATGTTGACGATATCAATCGGCTCTGGAATACTCAATAGGTCCGGATAGCACTTTGCGCCGAGAATCTCTATTGCACGAGGGTTGACGGGAATGATTCGGTAGCCTTTGTCCTGGAGGTAACTCCCCACCATGTTGCTTGCTTTGGTGGACTCGGTGGAGAGTCCAACAACGGCGATGGTCTTCGCGCTACCCAGGAGAGACCGAATCACCTTCGTATTCTGAAAATGCTCTCGGTCTTCGGCCCCTAGATGAGAATTGAGCCCAATCGCGCAGGCTGAATCGATCCCGTATGACGCCGCCATGCCGTTAGAATAGCCCCACCAAGTCAAATTGTGCGCGGGTTAGTTCAGGCTCCCTTCAATCGCGAACTCTTCGAAAAATGGAAGGTACATGCGCCAATCTTCCCTACCTTGAGCCTTGAGGTACAGCGGCAACGAAAGGTACGGAATGAAGTGGGGTCGCTTTGGCTTTCTGGCCAGCTTCATATTCGCCTGAGCTGGCGTCTTGTCACCTTTTTTGAGATTGCATCTACGGCAGCATGCCACCAGGTTGTCCCAGGTATGGGGCCCACCTGCCCACCGAGGCATGACGTGGTCGATCGTCAAATCTTTCTTGGAGGTGCAGTATTGGCAAGTGTAGTTATCTCGAGCCAAAATTGAATGTCGAGATAGCCTGAGCTGGGGCATTGGGCGTCTGACCTGGTACCTCATCTTGAGTACCGAAGGAGCCGACTGCGATCCCTTGACCGTCTCCAATGGATGCTCGCGCTGCTGCAGCACTTCGACCTTGCCAAGCAACATCAATGCAATCGCACGTCGCATGTTGCAGACGTTGAGCGGTTCGTAGTTGCTGTTCAAGACAAGGACTTCGTGGGTGGGCACTCGTTTAATTCTCTCCTATCAAATTAGGGCGGCTCCAAAAGCAAAAGAGGCTCGCACAGACGTGTGCGAGCCTCTAGCCCCGATGGCTATCGAATGTATCATCGATTCGCCCCAGGCCGGAGGCTGCACAAGATATCCTGTTCGGGCTTTGCCGTTTGAAATCATGCTTCTACCGATTCAGACGTTCAGTCGCAATGAAAACGCTTCAAAATCGTTCGGCTTTTTCGCTGAAACCTTAACAGATATCTTACAACACCCCGCCCGGAGGCATGATTAGAGCTTCATCCAAATTGAAAGTGTGGGGCGCCTCGACACATCCCACGATCGCCTTCGCGATCTCCTCGACGGGAATCATTTCGGCGAGCCGCGTTTGCATCGGCGAGCCATCCCAAAGAGGTGTAGCTACCGCGCCGGGAAGTAGGTTTGTCACCTTGATTCCCTGCGATCGATGTTCGGCCGAGATGAGCCGACTCAGTGAAAGAAGCGCAGACTTTGACGCAGCGTACGCGTTTGAGCCTGGCAAGAGATGAGCACAAGTCATCGACAGTACATTGATGATTTGACCACCACCGCTTTCAAGCATCTCCGGCAAAAGGGCATGGATCAGTCGCGCAGGTGCGAGGAAATTGATACGGAATTGGTTCTCGATGTCTTCCCAGGCCAGATCCGCATACAGTCCAAAGACACCGAGCCCAGCCGAGTTGATCAATGTGGGATATCCCTCAAAGCCAGACATGGCCCTTCGTAAGAGAGGGATCGAATCCTCAGCAGCCAAATCACAGGCTAACATTTGGACGGCAGAACCTGCTTCTACGCAGCGATCCCGTACTTCGGAAAGCCGCGCTTCATTCCGGGCAGTCAGGATAAGCTGGGTATGGGGTTTCGCCAATGCCAGGGCTGCTGCTTGCCCGATGCCACTGCTGGCGCCGGTGATCAATATCCGTCTTTCCATTGGGCAACCAGTCTACGGGATTCTCGGCTAAGATCGTCCGGATGGCCGCACGCAAGCCGCTCCCAAAGCGCGTGTATCTGCTGGGTTGGATCAGCCTTTGGGCTGACGTCGCCTCGGAGATGGTCTATCCCATCATTCCGATCTACGCCACATCCGTTCTGATGGCGCAGCCCACGACCCTCGGCCTCATCGAGGGGTTTGCAGCAGCAATCGTCAGCTTCATGAAAGGTTGGTCGGGATGGCGCTCAGATCGGATTGGGAAGCGCGTCCCGTACATTCGGTGGGGATATCTCTTAAGTGCGATTGGCAAGCCAATTGTGGGCCTACCAGGCGGATGGCCAGCGGTGTTTCTGGGGCGTTCGATCGACCGCTTCGGAAAAGGGATTCGAACCTCAGCGCGGGATGCCTTGATTGCCGACTCTGTGGACAAGGATCAATTCGGCCAAGCTTTCGGACTTCATCGGACCATGGATACGACTGGCGCTTTCCTGGGTGGCGTCGGGGCGGTTATCCTGCTGGTCATTTGGCCCGGTGATCTGCGCTGGATCTTCTTCATTGCCTTTTTTCCCGGACTCGTTTCCGCAATCCTTACTTTGCATATTCGAGATGCAGTCAAGCTGCCACCGGCAAGTCACGACGTTTCGGAGCCGAAACGAGTTTCATTTTCACCAGCCTATTGGCGCGCGGTCGTCATCGCCCTAATCTTTGGCCTCGCAAACTCCAGCGATACATTCCTGCTTCTACGCGCAAACGAAGTCTTTACGCGCGAAGGGTCAGCAGCATGGCTGCAAGGATGGCTGCCTGCTTCGGCAGCGTCTCACTTTCCGCTTATCCTCACGACTTTTGCCTATCTGCTCTACAACTTGGCCTACATCGCCGTAAGTTATCCAGCGGGGGTGATTAGCGACCGCGTGGGTCGCTGGGGGATTATTGGCATTGGATGGACACTGTATGCGATGGTTTACACAGGCTTCGCCTACGCTGGTGGCAGCTGGATGTGGCCATTGTTCCTGGGATACGGGCTCTATATCGGCCTTGCCGATGGAGTGGGAAAGGCCCTGGTGGCTGACCACTCTCCAAGTGACTCGCGCGGAACCGCCCTCGGGATTTACTTCATGGGTCTCGGATTTACCACGATCATCGGGAATGTCCTGATGGGGTGGCTCTGGCAAGAGTTCGGATCGAAAGTCGCATTCATCAGCGGCGCGGCGCTTGCCCTGGTTGCAGTACTCGCTATCCCCGTCACAGATCGATGGAGCAAAGGTTCACGGGGTCCTATTTGAACCCAAATAGAATCCATTCCAAGGTATAACCGATTCCATCCCATGCCGATTTACCTCGGGCTTGATTGTGGCGGCTCCTCTTCCAGAGCGATGGCCTTGGACCAAAACGGTCAGGTTATTCATCAAGGTCAGGCAGGTTCAGCAAATCTCGTGTCGACACCTGAGCGGAGGCTAAGATCCAACCTTGCCCAGGCCACCCGTGATTGCCCCGGAGCCGACTATATCTGCGGGTGTTTTGCAGGCCTGTTGACCGACCAGGATCGCTCCCGGGCGGAAATGTACCTTTCGGCAATATTCCCTCAAGCGCGCGTTCATGCCGAGCCTGACTACGCCGCCGCTTTCTCCGCAAGCGAATCGGGGACAGACATCTGTGTTATCGCAGGGACTGGCTCCTTGGTCTGTTCGCGAATAGGCGGAAGAATGGTGAAGAGCGGTGGTCGAGGCTACTTGTTGGGCGATGAGGGTTCTGGATATCAATTTGGACGAGCCGCGCTTCTGCACTTCCTTCGCTATCCGGCCGATGCCAGTAATGCCTTGAAGGAAGCCTTGGTGAAGCAGTTCGAATCGCTGGAAGAGCGAGTCATTGTCAGCAAGTTGTATCAGTCACCGGCGCCACAGTCCGTTTTGGCCAAACTGGCCAAAGGTCTCTCTCAAGATGCCAAAGACGGTCAGACCTATGCCCTAGAAACGATCACAACGCAAATGGATGCACTTGCCAATGTGGTCTATAGGCATGCAGAACGATATCTTGCCGATCAAAAAAACCTGATCGTCACCCTTGCTGGCGGCGTTTGGCAAAACGCCCCGCAATTCCGTGACGCATTTACCAGAAAGCTTCGCGAAAAAATGCCAACTATGAACCTAGAAGTCCAACGGATTGTGAAACCGCCCGTTTACGGTGCGGTGATGCTCGCCAAGGAAATGGCCCATGTCAACTGAATCTCGAAATCCAAGGTCATATGGCCTCGACAAGATGTCGTCGCGTGAAATCGTTCGTTTGATGAACGAGGAAGAATCGATCGTGCTTCGTGCGTTGCAAGCCGCGGAGGATTCGATCGCCATCGCAATCGACCGCTGCAGCGAAGCATTCGTTCGCGGAGGACGCGTTATCTACATGGGCTCTGGTACGAGCGGCCGAATCGCGACTACCGATGCCGCGGAGATGCCGCCAACATTTGGTATCGAGCCAGATCGGTTCGTCGCTTTGGTTTCGGGCGGCCATGTCGCAAGCACGAAAGCGGTGGAAGACGCGGAAGATGATCCGCACCAGGCTGTCGTGGCGCTAAACGAATTGCGCGTCGATACGCGCGACGTGGTCATCGGCCTTGCCGCGAGCGGGACGACGCCCTATGTACTGGGCGGAATTCGTCACGCCAAGCAGAAAGGGATTTGGACTTGCGGGATCGCGAATAACAAGAATGCCCCACTCTTGGAGTTGGCTGACCATCCTATCCTTCTCGATACCGGCCCCGAAGTCCTGACCGGCTCAACCCGGCTCAAGGCAGGCACGGCTCAAAAGCTCGTTCTGAATCGGATCAGCACGGGTGCCATGGTCCGCGCCGGCAAGGTGATCGAGAACCTAATGGTAGACGTCACTGCCAAGAACCAGAAGCTCAAGGAGCGATGCGCACGCATCGTGAAGGACTTGGCGCCCGTCACCTTTGACGAAGCTTACGAACTTCTCGAAAAGAACCAATGGTCGATTCGAAAGGTCCTCGATGGGCTCAAATCTGCCGTCTGACGTTCCTATTGGGCCTGTGAGCGTAACATCCAGTGTTGCTTCTCCAAGCCGTCCAAGACTTGGTGCAGCATATCGGCGGTTACCGTGTCGACGTCCTCGATTTTGCCCATTCGTTCACGGATCAAGCGGCAAGCGTGTCCAAGTCGATCGGTAATCAAATCGACAACTTCGACATCTTTCAGGAATCCAGGATGGATCTCTGAAATTGACATGCCATTTACGACATCGCCAGGCTGCCCCGAAGGCGCGACGCCAAGAGTTGCGATTCGTTCCGCTATGATGTCGACGTCTTCCGCGACCATCGCATAGATTTCATCCAGATGAAGGTGAATTGGCCGAAAGTTCGGGCCGGTCACGTTCCAGTGCGCCTGCTTTATGATCATGCCCAACGCCGTTAAGTCCGTCAGCGTCGGCTGAAGCTGATCGATGAGCTTGGCAGTCTGCTTCTCGTCCATTATTTCCGTGCGCCTCAAGGTCTTCATATCTTCACTTTAGCCGAATTGCCATAACCCGCAACCGTCGATAGTCCGCATACCAAACGCCGTCTTGCTTCAATTCAGATTCAAGCGCGTCTTGCGCCATTTGAACAGCTTCCTCAAAGCAGGACTCGTCTACTTTTGCTTGGATCGCCTCGCCGAAGATCGTAAACCAGTCCACGATGGCGTTGTTTCCTTCCAGCTTTGTGGGTCGATCAAACAACCAAGCACCGGTTGGCTCCAGTCGATGACGCTCAAGCATTGAGGTGTATTCACCAATGGATGGGAAAAACCATCGGTGCGACGCGTCGTAGCAATCGAATCTCTCCAAAGCTTTGAATAGAGCGTCAATTAATCGCTTGATGTTTCCTTTTCCGCCCATTTCAATTACAAACCGTCCGCCAGGACGCAGTGCCTGACTCATGCATGAGATCGCGTTTTCCGCATCAGTTACCCAGTGTAGGGCAGCATTTGAAAAGACGGCATCAAACGGCTCCTTGAAGGTGAACGAGCTTGCATCGGCTTGAACAAATTCCAAGTCTGGATAGGATCGTCGTGCCTCCTGGATCATATTCGGGCTCGAATCGATCCCAACTACTTTTGCACCGCGCAATCGGATCTCGTGAGTTAAATGTCCGGTCCCACAACCCACGTCCAGTATCCTCTCGCCGGGTTGGACATTCAGCAGATCAACCAAGGCAGACCCGTAGTTCGTGACGAAGTTTGCCGCCGAGTCATAGAGCTTTGCATCCCAATCTGTTGTCCGCATGGTTGGAGGGTACCTATCGGACTGTGATGCGTTGGCGCTCCGTTCCAAGTGAAATACAATTGGAGTTAATGGAACCAATCTATCAGTCGTGGAATCTGGGCGACCGTCTTGCCGCGATACGATACTTGGATATTTTTGAGGATCCAGAGTTCAAGGCGTGCCAGTGGATTCTGCCCGAGCCAGTAGAGAAAGACGGAAAGATGATTCACAGCTTGGGTTATCCGGAATACGATCCCAGAGTTTATGAGTTTTTGCGTCTAGCTTGGCATGAGGGAAACGGTATCGATCCTTATGTCGGAGAACCTTGGGAGCAGTTTTGGGTCAGGCATTGCATCGACCCTTCGTCCTTTGCAGATGCGTCGGTCGGTGACATCCGCCGATACCTGATGCTCTTATCGCGGCGCGAGAGGTTTGGTGACGGCACCATCGATACGGGATTTCGTAATGGCGTCGTATTGGCTGCACTCCGGCGGCTTGTCGAGTTGACGCCGGAAGCAAACCAGGCATAACCGCACCGATCGCGGTTAAGCGTTTATCTGGACCATCTCGTATGCTTCGATACGATCGCCTTCCTGGAAGGCTTCCCAGTTCTCAAATGTGATGCCGCACTCCATTCCAAGCGTGACTTCTCTCACATCGTCCTTGAGGTGCTTGAGGGTTGCGACCTTTCCTTCGTAGACCAGTTCGCCAGCGCGGCGAATGCGAACCAAGGCGTTCCTTGTGATCTTGCCTTGAGTCACGTAGCTTCCGGCGATGGTTCCCTTCTTGCCGAAAACGAGTTTCAACCGGATCTCGACTTCGCCAAGTTCCTGCTCCTCGAACTTGGGCTCAAGCATTCCCTTGACGGCCGCCTCAATGTCTTCGATCAGTTCGTAAATGATGGTGTACGTTCGGATCTCGACCTTTCGGCGTTCAGCTTCTTGCTTTGCTTTACCCTCGGGCTTCACATTGAAGCCGACGACGATCGCGTTTGCCGCATTGGCGAGGAGGATGTCCGATTCGGTAATCGAACCCACGCCACTTAGAATGATCTTCGTCTCGACCTCATCATTCTTCACTTTCTCCAGCATGCCCCGAACAGCTTCAACGGAACCTTGCACGTCCGCTTTGATGACCAGGTTAAGTTCTTTAAGCTCTTCCTCGTCCAGCTTCTTACGAAGCTCACTCAGTGTCATGCCACGACTCTTGACTACCAGATTCTTGGCCCGATCGTCCTGAACTCGGCTGGTAGCCACTTCACGAGCGCTCCTTTCGTCTTCCGCAAACTCGACTTTGTCACCCGCTTGCGGGACGTCGCTCAGACCAAGGATTTCGACGGGAGCGCTCGGACCAGCCTCGGCCATCTTATCACCGCGATAATCCGTCATCGCCTTGATCTTTCCGTAGGTGTGACCGACGATCACTGAGTCGCCCACTTTCAGGGTTCCTTCCTGGACCAAAATCGTCGCGACCGGGCCCCGACCTTTTTCGAGCTTGGCCTCGACGACCGAGCCCTGAAGCTCGCCCTTGGGATCGGCCTTCAGTTCCATCACCTCTGCTTGCAGAAGGATCCCTTCCAACAAAGACGGAACGCCTTCGCCGGTGTGTGCTGAAACTGGCACCGTCATGACTTGGCCGCCGTACGCTTCGGGGATCACTTCGAACTCGGTCAGTTGTTGCATGACGCGTTCGGCGTTTGCCTCCGGCCGGTCGATCTTGTTGATCGCTACAATCATGGGGACATCGGCGTTCTTGATGTGCTGAATCGCCTCTTTAGTCTGGGGCATGATGCCATCGTCCGCGGCGACGACGAGGATTGCAATATCTGTGACCTGGGCGCCACGGGCTCGCATCGCAGTAAATGCTGCGTGGCCGGGAGTGTCCAAGAACGAAATCGTGCCCTCGGGCAACTCGACTTGGTACGCGCCGATATGCTGGGTGATGCCGCCGTGTTCTCGGGACGCAACATTAGCCTTTCGGATGTAGTCCAGCAAGGACGTTTTCCCGTGGTCGACGTGACCCATGATGGTAACCACTGGCGGTCGCTTTTGAGCCCCACCTTTCTTGCTGGCCGGGCCCTTGGTTACGGCTCTGGGTTTGGGCGCATCCGCCCACTTGATCGTATATCCGTAGCTCTCGGCAAGTTTCTCCGCCACGTCATCTTTGAGGGACGTCGTAAGAGTCGCCATTACCTTCAGCTTCAGCATCAAAGCCTTCTGGATATCCGGCTGGGCAACTCCTAGTGCCGTTGCGATGTCGCGGGGTGTTCGACCCGGCGCAAGAGTGATTTCTTTCGAACCCACTTGCTCCAGAAGCGATTCTTTGATCAGGTCGACCGTTTCATCGTCAGCTTCGAAGCTCGTGCCATCGTGCTCAAGTCCCAGTTCATTCAAAACGCCATATACGACGCCGGGAACGACCTCGAACTCTTTTGCTATATCGGCGATGGCAACGCTCATGTTTTTCTTCTTTACCTCAGTTTGCATACTAAATCGTTTTTCAATTCTGCCTTGCAGCTTTCGTCCACACGGGTCTTCAGGGTCCGTGCCAGCTTTTCTTTGACCAATCCTGCTTCAATACAGTCGGCGCTTCGGCAGAAGTAGGCGCTCCGCCCGCTTCCGCCCTTTTCACAAAAAACAACGCGTCCCCCTGATGCCCGGGAAACGCGCAGAAACGAGTCTTGGTCGCCCTTGCGTCTACATCCGATACATGTTCGTTGTCGATGCGACTTGCATAGCCCTGGTTCGCTCTGCATTGTCTTGATTTGCCTCTTGCCCGCTGTCCCATGCCTTGGCCAGCCATTTCGGCCGATGCAAGGGGTTGCGGACCATCCTACTTACCCTCTCCTGCTGCTTGACTCTCGCTTCGAATATCGATCTTCCAATCGGTCAGTCGAGCGGCGAGACGCACGTTTTGTCCACCCTTGCCAATTGCCAATGACAATTGAGTGTCGGGCACGACCACGTAGGCGCTCTTTTCCTCTTCGTTGAGCTTGATTGAGTTCACCTTCGCCGGGCTCAGGGCATTGGTGATGTACGCGTAGGGATCCTCGCTGAAGGGGACAATGTCGATCTTCTCGTCATACAACTCGTCAACGATTGCCTGCACGCGCGATCCGCGGGGTCCGACACAGCTTCCTACGGCGTCCACGCGTTCGTCAGTGCTTTCCACCGCAACTTTGCTCCTTTGGCCCGGTTCTCGAGCAACGCTCTTGATCAAGACGATGCCTTGTCCGATCTCGGGAACTTCGAGCTCGAACAGCTTCCGAAGCAAGTTCGGATGAGTTCGGCTGATAATGACCCGAAGTCGTTTCGTGCTGTCGTCGACGCGCAACACGTAAACACGCATGCGATCGTTCTGACGATAGGGCTCCGTGGGAACCTGCTCGCGCTTCGGCAACTCGCACTCAATCTTGTTGACTTGAACGTAGATGCTCGACCCTTCACGACGGGTGACGGTGCCCGGTACCACATCGCCCATCTTCTCGTTAAAGACGTCGTGAATCTGCTTGGTCTCCGCCTCGCGAAGCTTCTGGCTCAATACCTGTTTGAAAACAGTGGCAGCAATCCGCCCGAAGCGATTGGGATCGACATCCATGTCGAAAGAGTCGCCAATCTCCACTTCCGGTCGCTTCTTTCTGGCATCGGCGACGCTGATTTGGTACGCCGGTTCCGAAACGAACGCCACGACCTCCTTTCCGACCGTGGCCGACCAGCCTTTGACGGGATCCAGCTTGACGTGGACGTCCACCTTTACGTCGTGGGGAACGTTGATAAAGTTCTTGTACGCGGCAGCGAGCGCGGTCTCGATCTGCTGAACCAATTCCTCGACGGCGATGTCCCTTTCTTGGGCGATTTGTTGCAGCTGTTGCATGATATCCATCGCGTCTTCTCCTTATGGCGGTACAAAAAAAGGCGGCTCTAAGCCACCTTTTGGCGCCTTGTTTGGGTTAAGTGTAGCATATCTGGAGACCTCGTGATGGCCAATCGACCCGTTACTCTATCTCGACCAGAGTGTCCGCTGGAGCTCGCAGAACTTGCGACGCTGTTTCGCGCTTACGAAGAAAACTCGGGCTTGGACCTCTGCTTTCAGGGCTTCGAAGAGGAAGTCGCGACACTGCCGGGGCGTTATGCCCCACCGGGAGGAGATTTGCTCCTTGCCAGGGACGGGGCAGGAGTTGCCGTAGCCTGTGCCGCCTTCCGACCTCTAAGTGAAGGAGTTTGCGAACTGAAACGCTTATATGTGGACCCTGCTGCCCGTGGTCAGAAGATCGGCGAATTACTCGTAAGAGAACTCATTCGGCGGGCGACTGCCGTTGGATACCAGGAGATGGCGCTGGACAGCCTCAACACCATGCAGTCCGCCATCAAGCTTTATCGCAAGCTTGGATTCGTCGAGCGACCACCTTACTACGACAACCCGCTTCCCGAAGTCGTTTATATGTCCAAAAAGCTGATGTAAGCTAGGCGTCATGTACACCGTATTCGTGCGCGGAATCGACTTCTACGGCTATCACGGAGTTCCAGCCGAGGAGCGTCACATCGGCCATCGCTACCGAGTCGACTTAGAACTGCGAGTTGATGGCGCAGCCGATGAAACCGACCACATCAGCGATACAGTGGACTATAGTTCAGTTAGCCGACTCATTACGAGAATCGGATCGGACGAGAAAGCGCACACCGTGGAGCGCCTCGCACGGGCGATGGCGGAACGGGTACTTGACGAGTTCCCCACGGTGGCATCCATCTGGATTTCGGTCGCGAAACCGCTTCCGCCAGCGCCTATCATGGCCGAAGAAGCGGGTGTGGAACTCGAAATTGCCAGAGGGGCATGACGTGTGGATTTCGCCCGTAGGACAGTTCAAGGCTGGAAAGATTCTGTATTGGCAGAGTGGACGGCTGATTGAGCAGATCTTTGCACAGGATAACGGCCGGGTTTCTTGAGTTCCCGAGCTAGGGAATGGCTTCAGCAGCACTGATGGCGAATCGGTCCGTCATCCCGGCAATATAGTCGACAGCACCCTGCACACCTTCGAATCCTGCGGGTAGGTTGCCAGGGGTTTGGTAGTAATCGAACAGCCGCTTGACGATCCGGCGGGCTTGGTCCGACTCGGTTCGAACCCGCTCCGGCTCAAGATAGACCTTGTCGAACATCCACTCCTTTAAGTCATTCATTGCGGACATGAGGCGGTCGGAGAGCCGAATCGCTGGTTGGTCGAGACTGTTCTCGACCACGTCATAAACCATCGTCTTAATGCGTTGGGATTGTGTCGGTCCGAGCCAAGCCTTTCCGGCAGTCCTTGAATGACACCGGCCCGGATTGCATCGTCCACGTCATGACTGAGGTAGGCGATTCGGTCGCTGATGCGTACGGACGCGGCTTCCAAAGTTGTGACTGGATCCCCATCACGCGAGGAGAGATCGCTCCGACCCTTGCTGTGACCCGCGATTCCATCGAGGACCTCATAAGTCAGATTCAAATCTTCCAGCACATCGAGTACCCGAAGTGATTGATCGTAATGCCTGAACTGCCCTTCGCCGATCTCCTGCAAACACTCATCGAGGGCTTGTTCACCCGTGTGCCCAAACGGCGGGTGTCCCACGTCATGGCCCAAGGCAATTGCCTCCGTCAAGTCTTCGTTCAGGTGCAATGCCCGGCTAACGGTCCTCGCGATCTGGCTTACCTCCAGCGTGTGAGTCAACCGCGTCCGGAAGTGGTCCCCAGTCGGAGCAATAAACACCTGGGTTTTGTGCTTGAGGCGGCGAAAAGCTTTTGAGTGCAGAATCCGGTCCCGATCCCGTTGGAAGCAGGTCCTCACCGCGTCTAGCGGTTCGTGACGCTTGCGCCCTTTTGAATCAACCGCACGTTTCGCAAAAGGGGAAAGCCAAACCGCCTCATTGGCCTCGATTGACTCCCTAACCCCGTGTTCCACGTGGTTAGGGACGAAAATCACGCCTGATTCGGACCTAAAAACCCTTCTGATCGGCTCCAGTTTTGGGTCTTACACCAAGTTCGAGTTCTTGGTTTTTCGCCACCAACGATGTTTGAGGAGCGTCCAGAATGCCTCTGGGGCGTCCGTCCAACGAATCTTCTTCCCCGCCTTCTTGCTCCTTGGAACGTATGTAATCGGGACTTCGGCGATATGTTCGCCCAGTCGGATTGCCTTAGCCGTGGCTTCGGGGCAGAACTCAAACCGCTGACACTCCAACTCCATGGACTTCAGCAGATCGGTGCGGAATGCCTTGTAACACGTCGCCTCATCGGTGATTCGGCGAAAGTAAAGTATGCGAACCGCCCAGGCGAGCAAGACGTTGACAATTCTGTTGGGAAGGGCCATGCCCGCCGGCATGCCGTGGACGAATCGCGTTCCATAAACCACCGACTCTTTGCCTTCCAGGATAGGACCCACGACCCTCGGAATCTCTTCGGGCAAATACTCCAAGTCGGCATCCTGAATGATCGTGGCGATCCCCGTCGCCAGGGGGAGCGCCTGCCTGATTGCAGCCCCTTTTCCGCCGCGAACCGAATTCGTAATGACGGTGATAGTGTCTCCCAATCCGCGGAGAATCTCCGGTGTGCGATCAGTCGAACCGTCATCGACAACGATGATCTGAGTTTTAAGGGGAACTGCCTGCAGCCTTGCGACCACCTCGCCAATGGTGTCCTGCTCATTCAGAGCCGGAACGATGATCGTGACATCCGGCCGCCCTTCAGACATAGCGGTCATGATACTGTGCGGATCCAGTCAAATCGGCTCACGGCAAATACAACCCAAGGCTCCCCATCCAAGTTCCCATCGGGTGGTCTGGAACCTTGGCGACTCCATGGGCAATCAGACTTCCGTCCCGAAGTTCAATGCGATGCACCCGCAATGCTCCAAAGAGCCGCAGATCGCGATCTAAGTCAATGACCGGATTGAGGAAATCCAGGATGGTTTTGGTGACACTTGCAGTTGCCTCGTTGCCGCCAATCCTGACTCGAGCATCGGCAAGCTCAATCTTGTTGCCGTCAGGCGACACGAGCCGACCCTCGATCGAGATATCGGCCTGAAACGCCACAAACCGGCCCGAGCCCTCAATCTTGGCTCGATCCATGCCAAGTTCCATGCTAAACCTCTGCAGCGCGGGAAAGCGCTTGAGGACAAAGGATTCCAAGTCAGCTTGGGCGACGGACACCGTACCCGTGCCCACACCACTCCGAGTCAGCCGAATCTTGCCCGAGCGGCGGGCCAATCCAAAGTCAAAGCGACAGTCTGGAAGGCGCGCCTCCAGACGAGCCACCGCAAGTCCCGTCAGATTGAACCTCTCGAGGACGATTTTCAACTCACCGAGCCGCCCGTACTTTGAGCTTTGGGGCTCGGTGAACAGCGGCAAGCCATCTGTGCGGAAATGTGATGCCGTGATCGTTGCCGACTTCATCTGCCCACCCATAATTGCAATCGGATCGAATTTCGTACGGACGCGCACCACCTTCTCCGAACCATGGAGCCGCGCCGCGATATCTCTGGCAGCGGCATTCTCGAACCTACGGACCTCGGACGATCCTACTCCAAACAAAAGACCGGCCAAGCCTAGTCCGACTAGGAACATCGGACCGTCACTATTGGTTTATTAAGAGCGTAGTTCATACTTAGAAGGCCGACCCGCGCTTTGGGAGATTAACCCATCGCCCGTCGATTGCGCCGGAGAACCCGAGATGTCCGAGTCCGTTGCTGATGTTCACGAGCGAAACTTTACCGACAGTTATTATCTTCTTCGCGAAGATTCCGCACTCTATCCGGTTGAATCGGTTGCAATCGTCGAGCTAAGCGGCGAGGACCGCAAGGGCTGGCTTCAGGGTCAAGCGACAAACAACCTCAGGTCGCTGGACTTTGGGGCCTCTTCATCATTTTGCCTTTGTGAACCAACCGGTCAAATCCTTGCCGTGTGCGACATTTGGTCGTTGAGAGAGCGATTCATTCTGACGATGCCCGCCGCCGCCCTAGACGCATTCTTAAATCGGGTGGAGCAGATGGTTATCATCGAAGACGTTTCAGCGAGAGTGCTGGATGATCATTCCATCTTGAGCATTCAAGGACCGACGGCCACGTCGAGGATCGCGGAGAAGTTTCAGATCCCTGCTCTGGACGCGGATGAAATGACGGTCGAAGGTTGCCAAGTCTCCTTGCTGCGATCGAACCGTGCTGGGCAAGGCGGATGGGACGTGCTGGTTCCATCAAAGAGCAATCAGGCGAGCGGTTGGCTTCGGAACACGTTTGCGGAAGTGGAACACCGGGTCGCGGAGATTGCCCGAATCGAAGCTGGCATCCCGAAGTTCGGCGCGGATATCACACCGAAAACGATGCCACCTGAGCTTGGTCAACAATTCGAATCCCGTACCGTTAGCTACAACAAAGGGTGTTACACGGGCCAGGAAGTTTTGATGCGACTTCATAGCCGCGGTCACACAAACAAGACTTGGATGGGATTGGTAGCAGACGAACCCTTTGAGGTTGGCAGCGCTGTTTCCCACCCCCGTCGCAGTGATGCCGGCGTCGTGTCGAGTGCAGCGTTCTCGCCCGCTTATGGATATATCGGAGCTGCGACCTTGC
This sequence comes from uncultured Armatimonadota bacterium, assembly GCA_946478935.1. Next base: position 3,652 of record CAMLEL010000006.1, on the reverse strand, counting down.
GCAATGAAGCGGCCCATGACGGAGAGTGGGTATCCATCAGCTCGGCGAATGGAGCCATTCAGGCCGAAGTCAGAGAAATGCCTATTTGGCGTCTGGAATAGCGCCTTTCCGGGAGATGCCAAGCACATGGCCCATAACCAGGCAAATGATCACAATGATGCCTGAGACCGCCAGAATGCCGGCTGGAAGCCAATCCTTGCTTTTTAGGAACAGCGGGAGGAACCGTCCAACCACGGCCAATGCGAGAATGAGAGAGAGGATGCGCCCCCACCGCGGATAGGATTGGGCCAGGGCAACCGAAGCAAGCATTAATGCGCCAATCACGACACCGGCAATCAACGAAACAGTGGACCCCTGCAAGTATCCGTAAATCGCCAGCCCGAGATTCAAAAGCGAGAATAGTACAAGGACGACATTAAGCCAGGGCATGGCTAAAGGTTACCTTTCAGACCCTCGGGCAAAAAAAAAGGCCAGTTAGTCTCTCAACTAACTAGCCATGCCGGATTTGCCCGAAGGCAAATCAGCGGCCCCTTCTTATTAAAGCGTGTGAAGAGTGCCTTGAGGTTTTAGGGATCTCGTTCTCCTTGCGGAGATTGAAACCATCACGCTGTATGTCCTACTCAATATGAGCGTAATTGAGTTCCCAACGTTTGGCATTTCTCGATTTTTGGCCTAAAGTCCCGAAAATAAGTTCAAATTCAACTTTTCCGGTACTGTTTCCAACCACATCACGCATGGTCAGAATAAGGATTTCGGTCCACGTTGCATCATAAATGCGCAACTGTGCACCCTGTCCTTCTTTAGGCTGATCGAGGCCATCATTGGCCAACCCACAGTGTTGACGTAGCCAGACATCTATAAGTTCACCTTGTTCGGAGCCAACTCGGAAAACTCTCTGCGGCCAAGGCGCCAAAAGGACAGGATGGGTTGTGGGCGCCCGGCAAAATGCCCAGGCTTAATAAGAATTCGCCGACAATCTCGCCACCGGTAAATCGAAAGGTCTTCTTGAATTCCTTGACCCAGTCGGCTTTCGACAGTGGGTGTCGCATCCGTAGCCATCCTGCGAATCCGTTGTCCGTTCGCATTTCTTTGATGACATTGGCGTTGAATATGGCCGCTTCAATCTTGAGTCGGTTGCGAATGATGCTGGGGTCATCCATCAATCTGGCGCGATCCCCATCATCAAAGTTTGCGACACGGTCCACGTCAAACTGTGCATAGGCGATACGAAAGCCATCACGTTTCTTCAGGACCGTTTCCCAACTGAGTCCCGCCTGGTTGATTTCCAACAGTAGACGCTCGAAGAGAACAGACTCATCGTCCCGGTAAAACCCATACTCGAAGTCGTGGTAGGGACCGTGGATCGGGTTGCCGCGAGAGAATTCACAGTAGGTCATTTTTTCTTTGTCAGGGCGGCATTGGCGGCGGACTCTCCAGCTACATAGCCTGTGGCAAATGCCGACTGCAAATTGTAGCCACCGACGGGTCCTGCCACATCGAGAGCTTCACCGCAGATATACAATCCGGAAACCCTCTGCGACGCCATGGAGTGGGGATCGACTTCATCGAGGGAAACGCCGCCCGCCACGCACTCGCCCTTCTCGAGGGGCACGGCCCTTACCGGACCGAGTTTCCATCCCTTCAGTGTCTCGACGAGTCGATTCCGAACCTTTTGTGCAGATCCCTGAGCTGACATAGTTCGTTCGATGTCGCCAGATTTGAGCACAGCATCCACGAGATTTTTCGGAATGAAATCTTCCACGAAACCGGCCAATTGCTTTTTGGGGTTGGACAGGATCCAGTCGTGGAGCGACTTGGACAGCGATTCGAAGGACACATCTGGGGTCAGGTCGACCTCCAAAGCAATTTCGCCCTGCTCCAAGTGTTCCGTGACGATGCGGCTGATGCCCAGCGCCGATGGGCCAGAAACACCACGGTGGGTGAACAGCAAATCGCCGCGCCACCGAGCGATCTCCTTGGTACCTTCGCGAGCTTTGAGAGTGACATCGCGGAGTGCAATCCCAGAATGCTCAGGATCGATATTCAGATAGATCGGCGCAAGGGCAGCCCGCACTTTGACGATTTGGTGCCCCAACGCCCGGACCCAGGGCCAAGCGTCACCAGTTGTCCCACTGTTTGGGTACGAGGAGCCTCCCGTTGCGATGATCGCGGTTGAGCAAGGTATTCGTTCCTGCACGGTGTGAACGGCGACCATGCGGCCTTCACTCGTTTCGATCGACGAGACCGGGGACTCGAGTCGCATGTTTACCGCGGCATCCTTGAGATAGCTCCTCAAAATCGCCACCACGTCCTTTGCGGTTTGGTCGACAGGAAAAATGCGGCCATCGTCCCTGGTGTAGACCTGAAGGCCCCGGCTTGTCAACATTTCGACGATTTGGCGGTTGGTAAAGCGGTAGCACGCTGGCCGAATGAATCGCGCCTCATTTGGTCGGAAAGCTCGAAGCAGATCCTCTAGCTCCCCATCGTGGGTGATGTTGCACTTGCCGCCGCCGCTGATGAGAATCTTGGTGCCGATGCGGCTGGTTTTTTCCAGAAGCAGGGTTCGTGCGCCCAGTGAAGCCGCTCGCCATGACGCGATAATGCCCGCCGCGCCGGCACCGATCACGACCACATCGACTTTTTCCACGATTTATTTTGACAAACTCTTGTCAGCGAGAAACTCTTTTGGTATCCTAATCATATGGTAGCCGAACGGTTGAGTCTAGCACCGGATTCCCTGGTCGCTCAGTCGCTGGTGATGGCCGATTTGATCGGGGTGGCAATGGAACCAGCATTGGCTATCCACGGGATCAAGCCATCTACGTTCGATCTCCTAAGCACCATTCACGCGGCGGGGCCCGCCGCAACTCAGGCTGAGATAGCGCGTCGCATGGGAATTCGGCCCCCAACTCTGACCGAAGCGCTTCGGGGTCTGAATCATTTGGTTGAGCAAGTTCCGAGCCCGACGGATCAACGGGTCAAGAACTTGAGGCTAACCGACAAGGGAGGAAGAGCGCTGGCGGCGGCGATCAAATCGGTCGAAAGCGTTGCCAAGGTCTTAGCGGCAGGAATCGAGAAAGACCAACTTCGGGATGCCATAGAAATCATGAAGAAGGCGAATCGACTGCTCAGCCAATCGCTCTTGTGATCAAGGATGAAAGTGAAGGATTTGACCGCAATAATCGTGAATGCGCGCATTCTTTTGGGATGCGGCGCTCGTCTTTTCCACCAAGTCGGAGGTAGCAACCGGTGATTCGAATCGTGGGCATTCAACGGAGTGAGAGTCCAAACGAGGAGTTCGTACTGTTTCAGAACCAGGGCACGTTGCGTGAAATACTTCGCGGACATGTCGTTCTGAGTGAGACAGCCCTGGAGTGCAGTGAGCAGCTCGCACTTTCACATGTGTTTCGGGATGAGGAGCAGATTCCTTCCGGAATGTACGTGATCCTGTACACCGGCCACGGGAAACCACGCTGGGCACGGACCAAAGAGAACGCTCTGGTTTACTTCGCCTATATGGGACGTGACGAATCGGTCTGGTCACAATGCCAAGGTCCGCTTCATCTGCTGATGAAGCAGCACTCTTACGCAGCACGCGGTTCGCAGCTAATGGCGTCTTAAGTAATCGTTACTCGCTGACGAACGGTCCCTG
>CAMLEL010000005.1 GCA_946478935.1 uncultured Armatimonadota bacterium | reverse complement strand
GGCCTTGGACGTCTCCTCATCGACCTCCTATCCTCGTTTGGGCGGGGCGGAGGCGGTTCCTCTTCCGGATACTCCAGTGGTGGCGGATTCTCAAGCGGCGGAGGATTCTCGGGCGGAGGCTTCTCCGGTGGTGGAGGGGCGAGCGGATCATGGTGAGAGTTTCCAGGGAACTCAAAGCGCGAGCCCCTGAGATCGAAGCGGCCATCCGGAACGCGGAGGATGGGTCTTGTGGCGAGCTGATTGTGGTGGTTGCACGAATGGCCGGCATCTACAGTTGGCAGGAAGCTGTCTTGTCGTTCCTGGTTTCTCTTGGAGGGCTATCGCTGGCATGGTGGAAGTGGCAAGGAGTCGCGCTATCCGCCCCTGGCCCCTGGGATAGCGGACCGGTCATCACCTTCAACCTGGGCTTTGTCCTGTTGACCCTGGTGTTTGGGTTTCTTCTTGGCCAGGTCCTGGTGCGAGCGTTTCCTAGAGTGCTGTGCATGTTCGCCAGCAAGCGATCGATGCGACGTCATGCGGAGCGGGCGGCGGCGCTCTCGTTCCGCCGTTACCGGGTATCTGAGACCAGTCGGAACACGGGCGTGATGATCTTCATCGCCGAGATGGAGCAGACCGTGGTTGTGATGGGTGATGACCACATTTCCGAGCACATCACGATGAATCAGTGGGAAGAGATTCGGGATGCGATCCTGGATGGGATCCGTGATAAGCGGCCCGTCGAGGGATTGATGAGCGCCATTGATTTGACCGGCAACCTCCTAAGGAAGCATTGCCCGCAGCAAGATGGATCCGGCGACGAATTGCCGAACCGTTTGTATTTTCGGTAGCTGCGCTTGGGCCGAGCATCAATCCCTGCCAATGAAGCAGTCTGAATCCTTGTCCCATTGCGCCAACTTGAAGAGCTTGAACCTGAGCGCGGAAAAGGAGAGAGATCCAGTTCCTAACGGAGCAAGGCCGCTTCTTAAAAGTTGGGCTCCGTTTCTTAGAGTAGGAGCCGCCTTTCGTACCGCAGGAAACTCATAGCTCGAATTCGCGTTTTGGGTTTGAGGCTTCGGATTTGCTACCCGCACAGGTACAATTACACCTTGGAATGAAGCCCACCGTCCTCGTCCTTGGCTCCGGCCCCATCCGCATTGGCCAGGGAATTGAGTTCGACTACTCCTGTGTGCACTGCGTATGGGCTCTTGAAAAGCTCGGCTATCGGGCGATCATTGTCAACAACAATCCCGAGACGGTTTCGACTGACTTCGACACGGGCGATGGGCTGTATTTCGAGCCGGTCACTCTCGAAGACGTGTTGGATGTGATCTCCCATGAGAATCCTATCGGTGCAGTCTGCCAATTTGGTGGCCAGACTGCCATCAACCTCGCCGAGGGCCTGCAGCAGAATGGGATCAAGGTGTTGGGAACCTCGCCAGAGTCAATCGCCATGGCGGAGGACCGGAAGCAGTTTGACGCTTTGCTGGAGGAGCTTGGTATCCCGAGGCCCCGGGGGAGAGCCGTCACATCCTTGGAAGAAGCAAAGGACATCGCCGCGGAAGTTGGCTATCCGGTGCTGGTTCGGCCGAGCTTCGTTTTGGGTGGGCGCGCGATGGAGATCGTCTTCTCGGAAGACCACCTCAACCGTTTTTACGGGGAAGCCGAGGATGCCAATCCAGGGCAGCCGGTGTTGGTCGATAAGTACCTCCTCGGCAAGGAGGCGGAAGTCGACGTCATCAGCGATGGGGAAGACACGCTGGTGCCGGGCATCATGGAGCACGTGGAAAGGGCCGGCGTTCACAGCGGCGACTCGATGGCCGTTTACCCACCCATTTCCCTGAGCGATTCAGTGCAGGCCCAAATGGTGGTGAGCGCCTGCAAGATTGCTCGTGCCCTGGGTGTCAAGGGGCTGATGAACATCCAGTTTGTGATTCAGGATGAGATCGCCTATGTGCTCGAGGTCAATCCCCGAGCGTCCCGAACGGTTCCTTACCTGAGCAAAGTCACTGGGATCCCCATGGTGGACCTAGCCACCCGCTGCATGATGGGCGAGAAGCTTAAGGACTTGGGTTATACAAGTGGACTTTGGGAACTGGTCAGGGAAGCGCCGGTTTCGTCAGCGAGTCCGGCTTGTGCTCTGGATGAGTTTGCCGAGCAGTTTGGATTGGAATCTTCGGCCAAGCCCAGGGTGCGGGGGCGCGTGATTCCGGAGTCAGCGTTTGCCCCGGGAAAGGAGTGCCCAGCGCGTGCCGAGCCCATTCTGTATGCGGTAAAGGCGCCAGTTTTCAGTTTCCAGAAGCTTTCTCGGGTAGAGCCCAGCCTGGGGCCCGAGATGAAGTCGACGGGCGAAATTCTTGGCATCGATCGGACCTTTGAAGCTGCCTTGTACAAGGCGATGGTCGCCAGTGGGATCCACTTCAAGGGCGACGGGTGCGTGCTCATCACGGTGAGAGATGAAGACAAATCGATGGCGATCGAGATCGCTCGTGGCCTGCATGCCTCTGGCCGACAGCTTGCTGCAACGCCGGGAACGGCGGCCGCGCTGGAGAGCGCGGGGTTGCCCTGTCGGACCGTCAACAAGATTCAGGCCGGTTCGCCCAACATATTGGATTTGATCCTGGATGGCCACGTGAGCTTGATGATAAACACGCCCTCTTTGACGGAGACGAGCGAGAGCGAGGCGGCGCGGATCCGTCGGGCCTGCATCGAGACCGGAGTGCCTTGCGTGACGTCGATTGACACGGCCGAAGCGCTCATCAAGGCACTGGAAGTCTTCAGCGACCCGAGTCGCGCCAGCTGCCTGAGGCTGGAAGAGTACTTCCAGCCGGCCTAGAATTCAGTTTGCTGGTGGCGGAGGGCCCTGGTTGATTGTTGGACGAGATGCGCGACGCCGTACCGCTTCTTCGTATCCAACTCGTATTTGCGCTCTCAAACTTTCAGGCAGTTCGTTCATAGAACGAAATTGCTTGCGATCCCCTGTGAGTTCACCCAAGACTGCCCTTCCAGTTAACTCAGGGCGAAATTGGAAGGCCAATTCGTACGAACTAGATCTACTCATCTGAAGGGGAAGGCTTTGAACGTCGTTGCTTCCGGCTACATACTCGCCGAACTGTTTCGGAAGGTAGCTTGAAACGGTTCTCACATCGGACTCTTCAATGACAAGAATATCTTGGTTATCCCTTGAGCACGTAAGTTCAAAGTTAGCCGGTATGCCATTCGGCAGACGCTTCCATATGAATTCGGAAAGCCGTCGGTTGGTCATTCTGTCACTCCAATCTGGACTTCGATTTGCGAACAGGTCATCGTGATCCCGGCCGAAAATGCAGCGCTCAACATTCGACTTACCAAGTTGAGCTAGCCCTACAGATCCGCCTTCCAAAAAGACCCTTAGCTTTTGCTCTGGCAAAACTCCGAGCAATCTCAAAATGTCACGCTGATACCAGGTCGTCAATTCACGGGAGGCATAAGTACCTTGCAGTGGTTCAGCGAATCCACTTGCTTTGCTGTCATAGCTCCAAAACTCGAATGCCGAACTGCTCTGACAAGATCCTAAGTACACTGCTGCTTCCAACACGGAGACCTTCTTTGCATCGTGGCTTGTGCTAAAGAGGCGACTCAGTGACTTGCGATTGATGCGTTCCTCTCGCCACTCATGGGGCAGCCGAGGGCGGATCGTGATCATACGGTCGGCATCCTCTATTAATGCATCCCACGGCTTCTGAAAAGAACTTGCACCTCCGCGTCCGGTGATCTGTGCCGAGAGTTCGGCTGATTGAAACTTATCAGTTGAAGGCAACCAACTCAGGGCTCGATCGGGCAGCAACGCTATCAAGTCCCTGCCGGATGACTTTGAGAGCGTAATCAGCGAGGGTCCGATGATATCGGCCAATGGCTCATTCTCTTGAGGATTGCTTAGCCAAGTCAAAGTTGGAGCTATCAATTCTCGAATCGACTGCTTCTTTTCCGGATCTACCAGGCCCGGGAAGAGCATTGTTCGTAAGGCATAACGGATGCCTTGTTGCTTTTTATCAAGGTCGATCTCAACTGGAGGAAGGGAGGATTGTTGGGCAATTGTTAAACTGTTCCGATTGAGTCTTTTCCAACTCGAACCTTGGATATTTCCTTCGTCATCTGCAATATGGAGTTCGAAGCTCGGCAAGTTTGTGGTCAAATCTTTCTGGATGATTAATATAATTTCAGCAATCCTAGGAGTGAGTGTAAACACCTGAAATCGCCGGTCATCTGGAAGACGAGCGTCGAATACAATTGGCTGTTTGATTTCTTGGAGTAAGATTTGTTGCTCTTCCTCGAAAGAGCGAATAACGCTATCGAGGCGAAATGGGAATCGCCTTTCGACTTTATTGGGACGTGATGAATAGCATAACCTTAATGCGGGGTCCATTCGCGCCAAGTCACTTGGCTTAAACATATGTATGATGCGATCTAGCAAACGTGCAACTGGTGCCCTGCTGAGTGTTTCAAATAACCTCCGCCTAGCCTTTTCGTATTCATCCCAACTCGAAGTTGATGCAGCCTTCATATCGGAAACAGCACGGTTTGCGCTAGATACAACGAGCGAGAGTTCTGCTCTTGTGGCAATACTTGGAGTTCCCAACTTGGAAATGCTTTCATTGATTGCAGCGGCCCTGTCTGCAATAGCAGCTTCGAACTGTTCGACTTCCTTTGCTCGTGACAACGAAAGAACGCGATTTCCTCCGCGCTCAACCCATTCGGCCCCGGTCACCTTTGCAACGTGCGCTTCCAGTTGTTGTTGTGTGAGGTCACGAAAGTTCACGGAGAGGACTTCGCTTGCTACACTGCCTTCGGCATAAATTGGCCGTGGCAATTGCCTGGATACTTCTTCAAAGACGTCCTTTATGGACGCCGCTGGTACAGAAAGGCTAATTGTGGGTGTGCCAACCAACAACGCCATCAGAGGCATAACCATAAGTCATTATAAGCCCAAATCTGCCGATGTAATTTGAAATTCAGTTTGCCGGTGGCGGAGGGCCGCCACTGCGACCTCCACCAATAATTGACGGATCGAAGAACGGCATTTTCTTGAAGGCTGCCAGGCGTTCGTCGATCTTCTTTGAGAACTCAGACGGAATGTTGGACATGCGAACCGTCGGAGAGTTCGCCGAGATTCGATCATCATTGAGCGACTTCTCCATTCGGACATTCGGTGCAAAGTGGAACTTGAAGTCATAGACCGACCGCTCGCCCATTCGAACCTCGTCGATGTTCGGCATCATGGAGTTGAACTGCTCCATGCCTGGCATTTCCTTGAACAGGCGGAACAGCGCCAATTCGTCGGCTCCCAGCATGGCATTGCCGATGATCGGAGAAACCGCTCCGGTAGGCTTGGCTACATAGTCTTCGGTCAGCTTTAGTTCTACATACCCGTTCGATGGCAAGCCATTGGGCATCAGCTCCGTAGGTTCTGTTCGATAGTCAGCGCCAAACCGACCGCCCATCATCCCACGCACGAAAGTTGGCAATTCAAACTCCGGCTTCTTAGCATTGGGATCGTCCACAAAGAGACTTGTATCGGGACCGAACACCATTTGGTTAACGGCCGTGCGCTGGATAGGATTTAGCTGGCCGAAGGACAGCGTCGAGCCCTGCGACATACTTCGCTTTTGATTCACCGAGAGCCCACCGTAGAACCGCAGCATGTCCCAGCTAACCATTCCGCCCATGCCGGATTGGACAGCGTTGGGCGCAAAGAACATGAAGTACATCATGGCCGCGCCTTCTTCCATCGGATTGTTTGAGTGTTGGGCATATTCAGCCAAATCGTCGAGCATGACCGCCCCTTTTGATTCAGCAGCACGGATGAACTTTCCAAGGGCGTCCCGATTGAACCGTTCGCGCCGAGACTTGGCTGCCGTCTTTGGGCGAATCAGCATGATCGAGCCATTCTCGCCAACTGTGACCGAGCCATCGATGGACTCCATATAGGCCGTCGGCGTCGTGCCATCTTTGCCCGGACCCATCATTTGGATGAATGAGATCATCTCGTCTGGCAGGCAGGCGACGAGACTCTTGCCCCGTTGGGCAGCGACCGCCAATAGCGCCTCAGAGTGGGAGAACGAAAGCGGGTCGTAGAGGTTGGGCTGCAAGAGGCGAGATTTCAACTCCGGGCTGAACTTAGCCTGATTGACAGCCATCGTCATGACATTGCTGTGAGTCATCAACTCCTTGGTGATCGGAGAGAACTCAATTGGCTTTTCGTTGGCGGCCCCGGGCTTCGCGGGTTTTTCTCGAGGAAGACCGTCCGGTCCGAATTCGATATCCGTGGCCATTCCCATGAACCCACCACCGCTGGCCAGCATTTGCTGACCGCTGATCACGACCTTTCCGGTCTCGTTGAATACCTTCAGGTTCATGGTGAGCGCGCCCACCATAGATTGCCGGGTGCAAACCAAAATGGCTTTCGTGGGCGTGCCCTCCACCGGCTTCTCCTCGAACTCCCCAAAGAACTCCCGCATCTTCTTCATCGCTTCGGTCTCGGCAACCGGATTTTCAGAGCGGGCCCGCTGCCGCTTGATGAGCTCTTCGTTGTACTCACCCACAAGCTGACGGAGAATCTGCGACGTGGCCGCTGGAAGCGCGCGCTGCATTCGAGTGGGATTGCTAGAGAACACGACTCGCTGCTTTTCGCCGATCGATGCCAAGGCGCTGGGCCCAATCGCTTGGGCGATTCGAATGATGGCTTTGCCTGCAGACCCGCCGTTTCCAAACATCGCCATTTGCTGCCTCGCCTCAGTCTCGCCCTTCTCTGGTTTGGGTGGGGTCAGCGAATCAACCAGACCCTTCAGTGACTTTGCGAGCTGGGCCGTGTACTCCGCGTGCTCTTTTCGCTCTTCTTCTCGGCGCTGCACCAAGTCCGGAACCAGGAGCAGTCCACCTTGGCTATCTTCCCACTTTGCGGAACAGGCTTTTGCAATCTGAGTTTTCAGGTCTTCCAGGCTCACGCCCTTTACATCGATCGTGACGACGTCTCTTGCAACAGCTGGCGACGCCGAAAGACTGACGCCGGATGCCTTGGAGAGTTCGGCCAAAGCTCGACTTACAGGCACGGCTACAGTCTGATAGGTGACCTTGGGGCTTTGGGAGTGGGAAAGTGTGGCAAAACCAAGAACTCCCACGAAGGCGGCGATTCGAATGATCATGTTTGTGACTCTATTGCTGAGCTGTGGCAGGCGTCAAGTTTTCGCGCGCGTGAGCCCTTGGCGATAGCGTAACACCGAAATGACGATAAAGGTAGCGGCTCCGGCCATGTCCAGCCCAATGTCCCATAGCGAGGCCGTCCGATTGTCTGCCATCGACTGCCGAAACTCGTCGAACAGGGCAAGGGACAAAGCAGTGAGGAATCCAAAGCGCGCTGCCGATGCAAGGCTCACTTGGGGCCGTCCGATGGCAAATCCGCACCATGCAACCCAGCCATAAAACAGGAAGTGGATGGTTTTCCGAATTGACACCACGATAGCTTCGGTTGCGGCCGGGGAGAGTTCAAACCAGTCCAAAAAGAACCATCGCATGGATTCCGGTCCACCTTTGCCGCCGCTGAAATAGACGATCAACCACGTAGCTACAAGCAAAACGGTGCTTGGCACCCAGGGGAGGCGGTCGAGCTGCTGTCGGTTGAGATAACGAAACATGGCGAGCGAAACGGCGGTCATCACGAGGACGATCGGGCACAGGGCGTTGGCGGCCGTTTGAAGGATGCGTACTGGCGATTGATCGGTATTCACCATCCACAAACCGGTCGAACCCAAGCCCAGAGTGGCGATGTACCAACGGCTGGCTAAACCGGTTCGGCCATGCCCGATGAAGACGGTCGCAATCGCCAGAGTCAGCGCAAACGGCATCCAGATGCCTCGATACAGGATGCCCAGACCCAGCGAAGCCCCCATCGCGGACGCAAATCCGATGGTCAATGCGATGACACGCCCGAGCCAAACCACGACCCAGATTCAACCCGATCAGACGGTAACATCGTGGCCATGCCCGTCCCGAATCCTCAGCAATTCGCAAAGATGTTGAAGACCGCGCAAGAAAACGACTATGCGCTTGCTTCGATCAATGTCACCTCGACCAATACGCTGAATGCCGCCCTCGCAGCATTCGCGGAGACCAAGACGGATGGCATCATTCAGTTCAGCACGGGAGGTGCGGAACATGCCAGCGGTCCCATGAAGGATATGGGATTGGGCGGCATTGCCCTCGCTGAGTACGTGCACCGAATTACAAAGGACCTGCCTATCTACATCGCTCTGACGACGGATCACTGCATCCACGAGAAGGTGGACAAGTTCCTCCGGCCCATGATTGCCGAGTCCAAGCGACGAGTTGATGCGGGCATGGCGCCTCTGTTCAATGGTCACATGTTCGATGGCTCCGAGCTTCCGCTGAAGCAGAACATGGAGATCAGTCAGAGTCTGTTGCGAGAGATGGCCCCCCTTGGGATGGTCTTGGAAGTGGAAGCCGGTGTCGTGGGTGGGGAAGAAGACGGGATCGACAACACCGGAGCAGCGGCAGAGAAGCTCTACACGACCCCCGAAGACATGGTCCTTGTGTATGAGTCGTTGAAAGATATCGGCCCCTTCACATTCGCTGCCACATTTGGCAATGTCCACGGCGTTTATAAACCGGGCAACGTGAAGCTCGACCCCAAGATCCTGCGTGATGGGCAGGCGGCCGTGATCGCCAAATATGGCGACTCTGCCAAGATGGACCTTGTCTTTCACGGTGGCTCAGGTACGCCCATCGAGGAGATTCATGAGACCCTTCATTACGGAGTCATCAAGATGAACGTCGATACCGACTGCCAATACTGGTTCACTCGGGCAATCGTCGACCATGCCATGAAGAACTACGACGGCGTCTTGAGAGTCGATGGCGAGATGGGTGACAAAAAGGTGTACGACCCCCGCAGCTACATGAAAAAGGCCGAGGCGAGCATGAAGACCCGGGTCATCCAAGCGGCCGAAGAACTCAAGTCTTTGGGCAAGAGTCTGTTGGCTGGCTAGCCGTCACCCACCCTAGATCTCTCCTCTTGATGGGGGAGGGATTTAGGGAGGGGATGATGCCAGCGACTCCGTGTTCCAGGACAACACTTCTGGCCTCCCAGGAAAGACTTCTGGCTCCCTACGCCGGAAACGACGGCGCGCGGTTTGATCGAATCCAACACTGGTGTCAAATGATCAAGGCGGCTACAATCGCACACAGCCATGTTTCGCGTGGATATCCAAGGTACGTCCTATTACGCAAAAGATCTTGCAACACTCCAGAAGTGGGTCGATGAAGGCCGGCTTTTGGCAAACAACCAGGTTTGGGTGGACAATGCCGTCAACCCGATCCGGGCGGCCGATGTCGTTGGCCTGCAATTCAGTGAATGGAATCGAACGGCACGACCGCCGGTACAGCAGACGGCGAACTACTATCGCCCCAGTTATCAACACGTGCCCAACCACTTGGCGTTGGCGATCCTGTCCACGCTTTGCTGCTGCATGCCATTTGGAGTGGTCTCGATCGTTTATGCGGCTCAGGTGGATGGCCACGTCAACAAGGGTGACGTGGTGGCGGCGATGGATTCGTCCGAAAAGGCAAAGAACTGGGCCGTCGCGTCAATCGTTAGCGGATTCGTGATCGGCGTCCTCTACTTTGCGCTGCTGATGTCATCGGGTGGGCGGCTCCGCTAGATTTCAATTGGGTATTTGGCTTCCACTGTGCCTCGACCCGTTTGGATTCGTCTTACAATCTGTATGTGTGTCGAATTGTCATTGAAGAGGTGAAAAATTATGATCGCACCAGCAGAAAAGACCAGCTATGATGGCGGGATGGAATTACTCGCAGACATGATGGGGAAAAAGGTGACTCTCTTGACAGAAATGGGCTCGGTGGAGCGCCAGGAGATCGGCATCTTGATGGACGCCAAGGGCCATTGGGTCAAAGTCCAGAAAGAGAACGATGAAATGGTCCTTTACAGCGTCTATCTGATCCGGCAGATTCGCCAGTTCGGCCACTAATTTCGCCTGACCGGTAGTCGTCAACTCTTCGATTGCTCCAATATGGGGAGCGACCCATGAGGCTAAGTCCGGCAAGCAGTAGAATTTCGCTCGTGTCCACGGAAACAGAGACCTTGCCGGCGAGCCCCGCTCAACGGACCCTCCGAGTCGGAATTCTTGGCTTTGGCACAGTCGGAAGCGGTGCATTCCGCATGCTGGAAGACAATCGGGCGGCCATCGAGCGCAAGGTTGGGCTTGGATTCGAGGTCGTAAAGATTGGCATCAAGGATGCCAGCAAAGCTCGCGACCTTCCCTCCGAGATGTTCACGACTGACCTCGACTCGATTGTTAACGATCCGGTGATCGATGTGGTGTTGGAACTGATCGGGGGGATCGACCCGGCGGGCAGGCTCGTCGAGAAAGCTTTAACCAACGGCAAAAACGTCGTTACCGCCAACAAGGAGTTAATGGCCAAAGATGGAGCCCGTCTGGTCCATATCGCCAAATCTCGCGGGCTCGATTTACACTACGAAGCGGCCGTCGGTGGTGGTATCCCGCTTGTTCAACCGTTGAAGCATCAGCTTGCGGGCAATGACGTGCTCAAGATGATGGGGATTCTGAATGGCACGACAAATTACATCCTTACCAAGATGAGCCAGGAGGGAGCCGATTTTGAGGAAGTGCTGGCGGAAGCCCAAGAGAAAGGATACGCGGAGGCAGACCCGACCAATGACGTCGACGGATTCGACACTGCCTACAAGATCTCGATCCTCGCTTCGATTGCGTTTGGCAAACACGTGCCGATCTCCGTTGTGTACCGTGAGGGAATCCGGTCGATCACCAAAGATGACATCCGTTATGCCAACGTGCTGGGCTACACCATCAAGCTGCTTGGAATTGTCCAGCCGTTCGGCGATAACCGCTTGATGGTTCGCGTTCATCCGACTCTGATTCCCAAGTCGCACCAATTGGCGACGGTGAGCGACGTTTACAATGCGCTGTGGATCCATGGCGACTTTGTGGGTGACCTGATGTTCAGCGGTCGAGGCGCAGGTTCTGATCCAACGGCCTCTGCCGTCGTCGGTGACCTCATCGATGTTGGTCGAAACATGGCGATCGGCGGGCAGGGCAGCGCCATTCCCTGGGACCTGGGGATCGAGACTGAACCGATCGAATCGTTGGAGACGGAGTACTACCTTCGATTGATCGTGAAAGACCGGCCGAAAGTGCTTGGACATCTTGCGATGATTTTTGGTGAGCACGATGTGTCTCTGGCCGCCATGGAAATGCGCGTGGTGGATCCGTCAGCAAGACTTGGGGAGATCGTGTTTCTAACCCACGCGAGCCGAGAAGGGAATTTCCGGCGGGCGCTTGAGGAAGTTGAAAGGGCCGATGTTGTGGAAAGAGTCTGCAACTGGATTCGCGTTGAAGGCTAAGCTTGGCGTTGTTAGTGGTTTGGAAGGACCTTGGTAAACTTCGCGTATGCGTCCCGACGGTCGAGCATCCGACCAACTCCGCCCCTTCACATTTGAAAGAAACGTCGCCAAGTTTGCCGAGGGATCCTGTCTCCTCAAGATCGGTGACACCCATATGCTGGTAACGGCGACGGTCGAGGACCGAGTGCCGCCTTTCAAGAAGGGGTCTGGCGAGGGCTGGTTGACCGCTGAATATGCCATGCTGCCGCGATCGGGCCGTCAACGCAATCAGCGAGACTTGATGAAGCCGAACGGCCGCTCGATGGAGATCCAACGGTTGATCGGTCGCGCGTTGAGGACCGTCGTCGACCTTGACAAGTTGGGCGAGCGCACGATCACCATCGACTGCGACGCCATCCAGGCAGATGGTGGCACCCGATGCGCGGCGATCACCGCCGCCTACGTTGCGACGTATGACGCGATGCAATGGATGATGAAAAATCGCATGCTCAAGCAGATGGCGATCAAAGAGCCGATCGCAGCAGTTTCGGTAGGAATCCGAGGCGGGCAGGAGATTCTCGATCTCAATTACGACGAAGACAGCACGGCCCATACCGACATGAATGTGGTGATGGTGGAGTCCGGACGATTTGTCGAGATTCAAGGCACGGCCGAGCAAGAGCCATTTGCCGCTGACACGCTTGGCCGAATGCTCAAGCTTGGCAAGAAAGGAATCGATGAACTCATTCTCGCGCAACGTGATGCGCTAGGAATCTAGTTGATCACTCGATTGGTCATCGCCACGCACAATCGGAAGAAAGCCGGCGAGATGATGCAAATCCTATCTGAACGATTTCCCGATTTGGACATCCGAACCCTTGAAGCCTATCCTGGCGCACCTGAGCCGGAGGAGACGGGCGTAACCTATGCGGAAAACGCACGAATCAAGGCCGAGAGCGCCGCGATCTTCACCGGCGAATGGGCTTTGGCTGACGATGCGGGATTGGAGATCGACGCATTGGATGGCGCCCCAGGAGTGCATTCGAAACGATTTGAGGGAGAGTCCAGTTCATTTGACCATAAGATTTCGCGCGTACTCGAACTGATGCATGGAGTTCCTGGCGAGAAACGCGGGGCCAGGTTCCGCTGCTACATCGCTTTGACAGCGCCACCTGATCTCGGAAGCGCAACGACTCTCTTTGATGCAATCTGCGAAGGGCGGATCGCCTCTCAGCCCTCTGGCAACGGTGGATTCGGATATGATCCGATCTTTTTCCTGCCTCAATTGGGATGCACCATGGCGGATTTGACGGCAGAGGAGAAGCACGCCGTCAGTCATCGAGGCAAGGTGCTTCGACAATTCTCAAGTTGGCTGGAATCTAACCGCTAAATCTGGGCTGCCAAATTGATCGGATCTTCCGTCGAAGTCGTCTGGTCTCGGTGGTTGTCGTCCGAACTCCGGTTTCCATCAAGATCATGGATTCCCTTGATCGCCATGCCAACACCAACTGCGCCAACGATCGTTCCGATAGCTCCTCGGCGAAAGAGACCATAAATGGCCAGACCCACGCCAGTGACGCCAACCGCGAGAGCCGTACCGGGTCGGAGTGAACGCGGACCTTCCTGCGTCATCTTGCGCGTCCCTTGGAGCAAGGACAGGTCCATCGCGCTCTCGTGAACGTGAAGGGCGTTGTCGATGCTCTCAACCCCTCGTACGGCTCGCGCCGCCGACATGACCTTCTGAACTTCGTCAGCCAGAATATGGCCGCCCAAGGTCACGATTCCGTCCTGTGATGTCACTTCAATCGCTGACGGATGCAGCGAGACACGACCAAGGGCTGCTCGAACGCGAGCCTCGATCACAGGGTCAGAAGCATCATCATGAGAGAATGCATTGCGAGTTGTGTGCACTCTGCCCATCAACCGGTTTCGCGCGTCCTCCCAGGCAGAATGAAGGGCTCGAGCTTTGCGGCGTTCCAACTTGCCCAGCCGCTGAGCTACTTCGATGCGGCGGCGTCGACCTTGTCGGGGATCAAAGAAGTACGCCGCTCCCAGGGCGATTCCGATACCGGTAAAGAAATTGAACGGTCTCATAGCTTCCTCGAATAGCATTTCTTAGAAGCCACTTGAGCGTACGGTGGTTCCGCAGCTATCCCTTGAACAGGGACTTCACGATAAAGAACATGTTTGCGGGACGCTCGGCCAGCCGACGTGTGAAATAGGGATACCAGGCGTCACCGAAAGGCACATAAACGCGTACGTTATATCCCTCGTTCTTCAGCTTTTCTTGTAGATCTCGCCGGATGCCGTAAAGCATCTGATATTCAAACGAGTCCTTGGCGATGCCCTTCTCCGCCACAAATCGATTCAACTCCAGAATGATCTTCTCGTCGTGGGTGGCGATGGCGGGATAGTGGGCTGCTTCCAAGAGTCGCTTGGCATGCCGAAGATATGCCTCATCGAGCTTGGATTTGTCCTGGATCGCGACTTCGGCCGGTTCGAGATATGCGCCCTTGACGATACGAACGCGCACCTGCCACTCGATCATACGCTCAACATCCTCATCGGTTCGATGGAGATAGCTCTGCAACACCGTTCCCGTGTTCGGAAAGTCAGTGCGTACGCGATCGATCATTTCGACTGTTCGTTGCGTGTACTCGCTGGATTCCATGTCGACCCGAACAAAGTTTTTACGTACTGCAGCCGCCCACAGCACTTCCCGATAGCTCTGCTCAGCAAACTCCTCGCCCTGATCCAATCCACACTGGGTGAGCTTAATGGAGATATTGGTTGCTTCAAGCTGAGTAGGCTCGGATTCGGACTGCGTCGCACCTGTCGCAACCAATGTCTGTCGACGCAAGGACACTTGCTTGGGCGGAGCGGAACATGGGCTCTTGGCGATTTGCTCCAGCATCTCGATATAGGTTCGCTTGGCGGCTAGCGCCTCCGCCTCAGACTGGGTGTTCTCTCCGAGAAAGTCCAGGGTAACAAAGAGGCCCTTGTCGATTAAGGCCTGGCTCGCTTTTAGAGACTCTTCCAAGGTATCGCCGGCGATAAATCGGCGCACGAGTGGCTTGAATAGGAATGACTTCCGGACAAGGCGTTCGACGGGACCCCATGCGGAAGTCTTGAGAATGATATTGCGAGCCAACATCTTGAAGGGTCTCCAGTTTACATCCGCCGGGCTAAACTTAGCCGATGCCGCGAGTGACCGTTTGCGTTTCCGTCTACAACGGTGCGGATACGCTTGCGCAGACTTTGGCAACTGCCAAGAGCCAGACCTATCAGGACTTCGAGGTCTTGGTATTGGATGACGGAAGCACGGACAACAGCGCAGAGATTGCCCGTGAGTGGGGAGCGCGTGTCATGGTTCAAGAGAACCGGGGCCGGGGTGCAGCGCTGGCCAGACTGATGGAACTGGCCGATAGTGAATGGGTTGCGCTCTTGGATGCCGATGACCTTTGGGAGCCGCAAAAGTTGGCGCGGCAAATGGATGTCGTTGCGAATGTCCAAACTGATTTGATCCATACCGGCGGCTGGTTCAACTATCCGGACGGTCGAAGTGAGATTCGAAACAAGCTGGCATTCCCGCCGAAAATCGCCTGGGATCACATCCTGCCGCACAACCAGATCATCGCCTCGTCGGCTCTGTTTCGGCGGGACAAGATGTTGGATGCAGGCAACTTCAGCGCCGATACCTGGTCAGCTTGCGATTGGTACGGTTGGCTGGTGATGGCCCCCGGAGCCACGTTCACCTATCTTTCCGAGCCGCTCGTGAAATACGTGATCCGGCCCGGCTCCATCGCCAATCGCGGTCTTCGCTTTCAGGAAGGCAAGCGGCATGTATTGAAAGACTTGATAATGCCTATTGCCGACGAGCTCTTTGCAGCCTTGCCGACCGCCCAAGCTGATGCCTATCGGCGCATGATTGCTCAGGGCATCGGGGTCGCGGCCTCGACGATGGCGAAGTTCCTTGTCGAACAAGGTCGCATCGATGAGGCTAGCGAGCTTCATCGAGAGGCGCTGCGTTTTGCGCCGACAGTGCCCAGGGTGTGGACCCGAGCGCTCAAATCAAAATTGCGGGGGAAGAATCGGTGAACTTGCAATACAATGTGCTCAGAGGTGAGTCTCATGCGAAAGAAGTTGGGGAAGACTTCGTCGGGACTGCTGTGCATCGCGGCTGCAATACTTTGGTTCGCACTAAAGTTTGAATACTGTTCAATGTTGTTCGGCCATTTCAGGGCGAAGGACGCTGGTGGGTTCGATCAAGCAAGCGGCCTAAGAGTACTCTTGTTCATCTTGTCGCCTGGACTGATCTTACTGATCGTAGGCACCGCATTGATTCTTGCGAGCCGCATCGCGCGGCCAAGGGCGCCACGAAATCCCGTGGCGACCTAAACGGTCGCCACGGCTGAGTGGCTCCGTTCCCTGTTTGATTCCAAAAAGTCGAACAGCAACGCTTCGTACTCGCTGTATGAAGAGCATTTGGTGAGCCGATCTCGAAGGGTCGATGCACCCGGTTCTCCCTTTATGTACATTGGGATCTGACCCCGAAGGCTGCGGCAGGCAAGCAACTCGGCGTTCGAGGAGTCGCCTGCCTCCGATTCGAAGTCAATCATAAGGCGGAGATGCTCCAAGGCCGTTGCAACACGGTCGGCTAGCGAAGGAGCAGGTCCTGGCGGCAACCCACGCACGGCATGTTGAATATCGCGGAGAGCCCAGGGATTCGAAATCGCCGCTCGACCGACCATCACGCCATCACAGCCGGTTTCCCGGAGCATCCGCTGAGCATCTTCGCCGGTTTTGACGTCTCCGTTACCGATGAGAGGCACGGTCACGGACTCGCGCATTTTCCGAATCAAGTCCCAGTCCGCTTCGCCCTCAAACCCCTGCTTTGCAAATCTTGCGTGAAGGGTGATCATCTTTGCGCCAGCACCTTGGAAGCGTTTAGCCAACTCCGGTGCGGCGAAGGCGGACCAATCCCAACCAGCGCGAACCTTGACCGTTACGGGGATGGATACGGATTTGACGACCGCCCGAACGATGTCCTCTGCAACCTCCGGATCTTTGAGTAACGCGGCGCCCGAACCCGTCTTGCACACCTTTGGCACCCAGCAGCCCATGTTGATGTCCACCAAATCCGCGCCCATTTCTTCGCAGAGCCTTGCAGTCTCCGCCATGATGTCTGGATCTCCCCCAAAGATTTGGATTCCGAGGGGACGCTCGTCGTGGTGGATTTTGAGCTTTTTGTAGGTTTTCTTTGCTCCATAGTGGATAGCCATCGCGCTGACGAACTCGGTGAACATGAGTCCAGGATTGGCGATGCGCTTGGCAATGAGGCGAAATGGGAGATTCGTGACATCCTCCATCGGAGCAAGAAGGAGTGGCGGATCGACCGTGATTGAGTCGACTTTGAATCCCATACGAGCGGTCATTGGCATTGATCAGGCAGACTCCATTATGAAGCTTCCGGATACAAGAGAACGGGCCGGGATTGCCAACCCGGCCCGTTTCGTTTTCCTCGAGTCAATGACTACTTGTCGCTTTTGATCGTGAACGACTCTCCGTCTTTGTTGTAAGTGATCGTCCAGTTTCCGCTCCAAGATCGCATGCCGAGCTTCGCCTGCTGATCCTTGGTCAGGTCACGCCAATAGAGGAATCCCTGACTCTTGTTCTTCTCCCGCTGGGCGGAGGTGAGTGACTTGGCGACCTCGGCGATGTCTCCGCCGCGAAACTCCATCAGATGCGGCATATCAGGCATCTTGGGCATCGTTGGCATGTTCGGCATCTTCGGCATAACGAAAGCCTTGCCATCCATCTTGGGCATCGGGATGGTTCGGAGGTCCTTCATCTTGACCTCCAATTCCTTCATCATTTGCTCTCGTTCCTTTGCGGAAAGCTCGCGCATCTTTCCGTTTTCAAGCTTGAATGCCTTCATCTTCTTGGCGAAGTCTGAGTCCTTGCCAAATTTGAGCTCCATTTCCTTGCCGTACTTTTCGTCCCAGACCTTCATTTCCTTTTCAAAGGGGGAGCCGTGGCCGAAGCGCTTCTCCATCTCCTTGCCATGGGCCCTCATTTCTTTATCGAAGGCCGAGCCAGGTCCGAATCGCTTCTCCATATCCTTGCCGAAGGCTTCCCACCTCTTGGCGTCTTGTGGCGACCCGTGAAATTCGAAATGAGCCTTGTTTTCGGAAAGCTCCTTGTGGAGCTTCTTCATCATTTCGCTATCCGGTGCGAACTTGGCCCGAACCTTTTCTGAGTCGGCAAGCTCCTTGTGAAGCTTCTTCATGAATTCGCTATCGGGCCCGAATTGCTGCTGCATCTTCTTGTGCAGTTCTTCCATCTTGGCCTTCGACTTCGGATCTTGCGGATCCAATCGGTACATTTCGATGCTTGGGATCTCTTTGAGTGCGTTTCCTTCGAATACCTTGAGGCTTTCGAGTTCCTTCATCTCAAGTTTGCCAGGGTAGAAGTTACGGGCTCCACGCTGGTAAACGTAGGTGCTGCCGCGCTTCACGAATGAGCCACCAAGCGCTTCACCCACGGCGTCGATGACCTCAGATATCGGGAGATTGGAAGCATTGAGGTCGATTTTCGCTTCCTTGGGGATGCCAGCAGTCACAAAGCTCACACCTTGGTTGCTGAGCCAATCGAGCACTTCCTCGGCGCTCGCCTGCTTGAATCGCACCGATACTCGATTCTGCTGGTTGGACTGGGGAGCAGATTCCTGACTGGAGGTGAGCGTAGGCTGGATGCCTGGATACTCGAACGAGGGATCTTGGCCGACGACAATACCGGCGCCGACGATGGCGGAACTCAATCCAAGGATCGTTTTTATGTCCATATCGAATACTCCTTCCAATCCCAACAACCCGAGGTGAGGGACTTAAACGGAGTACGGAAGCGCATTTCCAGAAAGTTTCGCCCCTGGGCCCATTTGTCCAACTGGCGGAAATCTTCGGCTTGAGCCAGAATCCAGATATGCGTTATTGGCTGATGAAGTCAGAACCGGATACTTATTCGATCGACGATTTGAAACGAGCAAAGAAACCTGACATGTGGGAAGGCTGCCGCAACTACACGGTCCGGAACTTCTTCCGGGACACGATGAAGCCCGGCGACCTTGCTTTTTTCTACCATTCCAATGCCAATCCCTCAGGAATTGTGGGAGTCATGGAAGTGGCGGGCGAACCCTATCCAGATCCGACTCAATTCAATGAGAAGAGCGACTATTACGATCCCAAAAGTCCAAAGGAGAATCCGAGGTGGCTCGCTCGGGACGTGGTCTTTAAGGAGAAGTTTAATCGGGTCATTTCCCTTGCCGAACTGAGAGAGACTCCCGGTTTGGAAGAGATGCTGGTCACTCGCAAAGGGCAGCGCTTGAGTGTGATGCCCGTGACGGAATCCGAATGGCAGATCGTGCTGGAGATTGCGAAGAAGCCCGGTTAGGAGGACCGGAAGTACAGGGCAAATGTGTAGTCGATCGAGAGGCCACGGTGGGCTGGAAGAATTCGCTCGGCAAGCTGTGGTCCAAACTCCAGACGGATCACCCGCTCCAGGTCCTCCCGCTTTTTGAACCGCCATTCGCTTTCGATCCGCCTCTTTTGGAATCCGAAGCTGGCCCAAAACGTTTCCTTTTCGGCCTGGCTCAGCGGCTCGGGCCGAGTGCGCATTTTCAGCCAGGAGGCGAATTGGCCGTGGTCATAGTCGTTGTCGATGATGAAGGCAGTGCCGCTCGGGTGAAGGATGCGGTCGATTTCTTTGATTCCTGGGACGCAGTCGGGCGGCCAAAAGTAGGCGAAGCGGGAGTGGTAGATGCCGATCGAGGCGTCGGGCAAAGGAATCTGCTCAGAGGATCCTTTAAAGACGGAAGTTTTCTCCCATCCCCGAGTGGCAACGCGATTCATAGCCATGAGCCTTAACCGGTCGTTGGGTTCCATTGCATAGGTGTGGGCGGCTCGGTCATGGAAGAGCCCAACGTAGAACCCGGTGCCGCAGCCGGCATCGAGAACGGCACGACCCTGCCAATCCGCAATTTCGAGCATCGCTCGCTCGATCAATCCTTGCGGATCCGTGGCCTCATTCTCGATTTCGTAAACATCCGGGTCGGTCTCGATGTTCGGCGCCCGATGCACGCCCGGTAAATGCATTTCCATCCGGTCGCAAAGATTACTTTGGCAGCCCCTATCTTTATCTTTGGAGATTCCCGATAATATTGCCGGGATGAAGCTTGCCATTTTCGGTTCTATCGTTGCGATTGCGGCCACATTGTCAGTTGGCTGTGGGGGAGGAGGCGCACCAGCGAATTTCCCTCCCGGATACTATCGGGGCACTGTAACGATCAGCACGGAAAATGGCGACTCGGGCACGGTGCCAATCGTGATGGATCTTTCTCCAAACGGTGACTTCATCGCTCATGCATTTGGAACGGGCATCGACGCAACGCTGAGCAAATCGGGAACCGATGGCATTTACAACTCGAATGGCACGATCAGTGGCAGTGCCTTCATCCGGCAACGACCGGGAGAGGTTTTGTTTGGGCTATCCAACCGTCAGGCCATGTCGATCGATGGTGTTGTGTCTCCCCGCTCATTACCCGTTCTTGGCGGATCGGTCAGCATCCCGCCTCCTGGGTCCTACACTGGAGAGGCCCTGACGGTCAGTCTTGGACGGGTCCGCAGCCTGGGCAGCGTCTCGGCGACCGTCCAACCTGATGGAACCTGGAATGCAACCGTCACCAGCGCACAACCCGGCAATGGTGTTTACTCCGGCCAGTTCGATCCCGGCGGAACGGTGATTTCGGGGAGCCTCCTGCATGAAGGAACC
>CAMLEL010000004.1 GCA_946478935.1 uncultured Armatimonadota bacterium | reverse complement strand
TTGCGTCGTACGCCAATGGGAAAGCAGGTCCCCGAGCTTCTTGGCAGCCCCCGTGCGCCGTACTACCCGACAGTTTTGACACAGTTTGGTCAGCTTGCAGAAAATAGTGGTCTGTTCGACCAGAGTCGTTGGCAACCGCTACCGGACAAGTGAAGGTACTCCCTCCAAAGTAGGTCGCAACTGGCCCGTCCAAAGCATCTGGCGGATAGGCGCCATTATCCGTACGGTAAAGCTGGAGGGCTAGCTGAATCTGATGGAGGTTGGAGATGCAGACAGCGGACTTAGCGCGCGTCGATGCATTTCGAGCCACTCCAAGAACGATGCTCGCAAGCAAAACAATGATCGCGATTACTACGAGAATTTCAGCAATGGTAAATCCATTGCGAATCTGGCAACGGAACCTCATGCTCGAACCTCCTTATCAGCCTGCGAATGAGCGAGGGCGAGGACGCAACTTGCGACAACGACGACTCCCGCTAGAGCCCACTGCCTGGTTGGAGCGAACGCACTCCACCCACTACTCGAGTTTAAATGCACTGTTCCCCACGTATCGAGAGTAAGAATAGTCAGAACAAACAAACAAACGAAAGCGAGTCGGACAGCAAACTTGGTGCGGACCGGCGGTAAAAACAATCCAACTAGGAATCCTCCTAGGGCAAAGGAACAGTCCTTCAGGAGCCATGGCCAGTAACTGTCGCGAAAATAGTCGAATGTTCCGGTCCGAATGAAATCGCTTCGGAAATTAAACAACACAAGGGAGGTCGTGAATATTCCCGACAACAGGTACATGCCGCCTGGGCCTCTCAACCTGCCGAAGTAAACCGCCATCAAAGCAAATCCGAAGGCCTCAAACCACTCAACCAAAACTATCACTGAACCACGCGTTTGGTCAACTTGTATGTTGACGGCTCGGAGAAAGGCGGACTCCGCAGCCTGCACGATGATCAACGGTAATAATATGGCAACCACGCTGCGATAACTTGCGCGCGGCCAAGTATTCTCGTCGGGCGTCGAAACGTGACTCATAGAACGCACGATCACCCCCTTTCCTCCACTTGACTGATAGCGAGGCGTATCGATTGAGAGAAATCTGCCGAGGGGTTTTGGATGTAACGGTACCACCCATCAGACACACCATAGACTCTCGGCATGAAGGAGACATTCCATCCCGTCACCACCTCTGGCGTAGCCTTTTGTAATTCTAGACCAGCAAACTTATGTTGCATTTCCGCAATCTCGGATTCGCTCGTCTTTCCACAGACCAGAACTCGCTTTTTGGTTCGGGCTCTAACAGAAAGCGCCTGTAACTCCCGTAGGCGTGATGCGTTGCAAGGTCCGCAATCGCTGATAAAAGCAACAACATAGTTCCCCTTGTTGCTGCTATCGGGTGAAACACGAGTGTCTAGTGGAGGATCCTTTAGCGTGAGATCACTCCAGCCTGCCTGTGTAGTGATCGGCTGATAGCGCGCCTGCAGATACGGCGGAATCCACATAGACATCGCGATCACGCTTAGAATGAGCAGACAATGGGTATGCATGGGCGAAATCCTAGTACTACTCACTGAGTGCCTCCTTCACAACCTCCAGTTCATCCGGCCTGAGGACGTTTCCGTTTCCATATAGGTGGCGCTCTTGGCCACGCACCACTAGCACGGCAGGGCAACGGCCCACCCCTTCTTTTGAAGCGAGTTCTCCACTCACATCAGCCACGACCCTCTGAAGTCCATACTTTCTCTGGAAGGTAGAGGCGTCACCAGGTGAGCCTGCGAAATAGACGGACCCGCGATCGACGTACTTGCCCAATTTACCGACAAGTTCTGCACAAGGGGCGCATCCGCAGAAGAAGATCATCGTGCGAGGCATGTTCTGGGATCGCTGGCATCCAGATGCAATAGCAACGGTGATCACCGAGGCTACGACGCTTCTTCTCTTTACCATGATGCCATCATACAATATTTGAATATAGAATGCAAATGTTTGTTTCGGCAAACTTTTTTCTGCCTCAGGACGATCCATGCCGCCAAGCCCCGCCTGCCGCAAACTCAGTCCTGAGGCTCATCCATATCAAGATTCTAACCCGACATAGTCCAACCCCTGGCTCCATATCAATCTTCCCGCGTTTTATCTCGCCCGCTCGAAGGTGGGGACGAAGGTAGGGGTCGAGGAGACCCAATCGCCGCTAACCCTTGGTTAATCCAGTGGCGCTGGCGTGCCATGTCTGCATTCTAGCTTCCTGTTCAAGCCTCAGGACCGAGCTTGCACGACGGTGAGTTGGCAGATAGGATCGTCCTGAGGCAACGAAACCGAACCTCCTGAATCCCGAACCAACCCTTACGCACATACCTCAAATGTTTCCTGCCACAAAAGCATCCAGTGGCGTCTCCTCAAACTCGAATTTCGGCAATGACACCCTTCCAAAGTTCATCTCCACCAATGGCCGAATCACCTGCTCCGTCATGACCAGGTCGGCAAGTTCCTTTCGCAATGCCTGAAGTTGCAGCAAGAAGACCTGCAGGTGCACCTTGCCCAGTGCCAACGAGCCCACGCGTCGACCTTCGTCAGTCGTCAATGTCTGGCCCAAGACAGACCGTGCGATCTCGCGGTTATGAAATTCGATTGCATCCATGAATCCAGTCGAAGTCTCCCGACCCGCACTCAGTGTCCCGATCTCAATCTCATTCGGATAAACGATGGCAGCTCGCCGCGCCAAACCGTTCAACGCCGTAAGCAGATCAGCCGCTTCCGACTCCGGCAATCCCCTTTCATACTTTCCAAGCAGAGTGGGCGAGGCGAACTTTTCCAGATGTAGTTTCCAGGCATCCAGCAATGTCGATTTAGCCTTCCAGTGAGAATAGGCGGCGTCCAGGTCGCTCTGACCTTTCGGACGACCATATCCGCCCCGATTCGCAAACAATACGAACTTGGAAAGTGGTAGCGCCTTTGGCGAACGATTCGGTTCATCCAAGGTCGGTTCCAGGCGAAGTCCGGTGACGCGCCCGAAAGCGTCCAAGGTCATGCCAAATGTCGCCGGATCTTTCGGCCGAACTTCTGCCAACAAGAGGTGCTCGCCATTGGGTTCGTAGATTGCCTCCTGCACCGACCAGCCTTTTGCAAAAGCGTCCATGGCTTGGCCCATCACCGTCGCTGGCGATCCTGCCATCCGCTCAAAATTGAATTCGACGAATTGGGCGATCGACACGTCCTCTGCCGAGTCGGATGCCGGGCGCAAGCGATAGTTGGCTGCCAAAACACCCTGTTTCTTGACCGACAGAACGGTCTGGATCATGGCATCACGCTGCATCGAATCATACGTGGCATAGGGAAGTGGCCCGGGCGGTGTCCCGGGAATCTCCTGAATCTTGCGGTCATACCAAGTGGTTTGCCGAGCCAACTCTTGCTGAATTGGTTTATGGCGCCGTTTGAAAAGGTTAAACATTCATTTCTCCTGTTTGGGCTGCGCCCAATTCAAATCGTTGAAACAAAGCTGGGTCCGGTGCGAGGCACGACGGTTGAACCGACGAACTCCGCCCAAATGGATCGGCGCGGATCGACCGCCCGGAAGCATGCGACACGCAAGCGCCAGAGCGATCACCAGATCGTCGTGGTATCCGGAGCGGGCATTGAGTCGCTGCCGACCAGATGAGGAGATGCTCGCCTCAAAATGCTTCAGTTGCCGAATGAGTTCGGGATCGGGTTCGAAGGTCAGTGCCTGCCGCTCGATCAGTGCGCGCAGCGACTCGATCAGTTCCTGCTTGCGCAGGTTACTAAACGTTAGGTTATCTACTTTGTTTTTTGACAGTCGAGTTTTGAGCATATCGGTCACGACATCGCCCGCCCCGGTTCCATCCCCAAGCACCTTGGCACCCGGAAACCTCTCGATCACTTCTGCCACCCGCTCCACCATCTCGGGCCAACTCTCCCGGCGAAACTGTTCCACCGCCAACACTTGGCAAGCAGTTCGATTTCCCTCAACTGCCACCACTGCCGTGAAATCCTCATATCGGCCCCAGTCCACGCCAACCCAGACCCTGGATTCGGATCGGAAGACCTCCGGTACGATGCACGCTTCGATCGCCTCCACGCCAAATACTTGGCCCGCCGCGTCCACAAAACGCGCCTCGTATTCGATCTCGAACGCTCGTCGACTGATGATTTCCTTCTGAATCCGAAGAAACTCCTTGGATACCAATGGCGACTCGGACGAAGGTGCGGTTCGGCTCCAAACCCCATGCTCACCCGTCTCGCCCATCTTGAAGAACTTCCAAAAGTGATTCAGTCCATTAGGGGTGCTAATGAGTGTCAACCGGCCGTGATTGGTGGCCAGCATCGGCATGGCCACTTCCGCCACCAGGGATTCGGGCACATAGGCCGCTTCGTCGATGATGACGTGCGTCGCTTCATTCCCTCTCAAGGTCCGACCCAAATGGCCGGATCGCGCCGCAACGGTATGAGGTCCAAACGTGAGTCGCGGATAAGGGTTCGCCCACGTCCTGATACTGGAGTCAGCAGCGGGTCGCTTCCTGGTCGACGTTTCTGATTTGAGAAGAGCGACCACGCGGTCGAAGAGGATTCTCGCTTGGTCCAGTGTCGGTGCAATGATCAGATGCCGGGTCGGCTCCTTCTGCTTCAACTCACGGAGAATCGAAGCTGCGCAGGCTTCCGTCTTGCCCCAACGCCGGCCACATGCCAGGACCCGAATCTTGGCCGGGCAGTCCAAAAACTCCTTCTGGCCAGGATGGGGCTGCCACGGCTCCATCCGGGCTTTGGTTTTCGATTCCATACAAAGAAGCGCTTTGAAAACCCGGTTTGTCAACCATCGATCGTGCAACTTGGGCCAACGGATTCAATGAGCGAGTGCAAACGATGTTGGAACCCGTATTCCTACCGATAAACCGCGGGTCCGAATTGGGCAAAACATTGAGTGAGAACCGCCCCCAGCGGAGGATAGAGGTATTCAAGACACATGAAAAGCATCAAGAAGGCAAACGGTTTTACTCTCGTGGAGATCATGATCGTCGTCTTGATCATTGGCATCCTGATGGCTATTGCAGTGCCGCAGTTCGTCAAGGCGCGACAGAGCAGCCGACAGAAGACGGTCATCGCGAATCTGCGCCAGATCGATGGAGCAAAGGAGCGATGGGCGATGGAGCATGGCAAAATCGCCGGCGAAAACTGCATCGGTGGCGACCTGACGCCGGATTACATCAAGACTTTTCCAAACAACTCGCCGGTATTAGGCGCCTATTTGCCCAACCCGGTCGGCACCAATCCTTCCTTTTTGGCAAAAGACCAATACCAGTGGGCAACTGACCCGGCTGGTCTGTAGCTGATTCGTGCCCGCCGCTGCGACGCTGTTGTCGCAGCGGCTTTTTTGTTCCGAGTTTCCCCTTGATCTGGGTTGCAGCAACCGATTTCCGCGCCTCGCCGTCTTTATTGCGTGGCGTATATCGGTGAGGGGTTTCGGATGGTGTTCGGCGACCGGCGATTCTGGCGCTACATCATCGTGCCATGGGCATGGTCGACGCTGATCTTTCTCGGTGTCGTGGTCCTCGGATACTTCGCATTGGTGCCGTGGATCCAAGGGTCTCTGGATGCAAGACTGGGTCCAGATGCCGGTTATGCAGGCGCACTGAAAACTCTCGTGTCCCTCGCCTACCTGCTCGTATGGTTTTTCATTGCGGGTTTCGTTTTTCTCACCATTACTTCCATTACCAGCTCCTTCTTGTGGGATGATCTCTCCCAGCGCGTCGAAGAGAATGAGACTGGGCTCCCCGCACCCAAGTCGAGTTTGCCGACCGGCAGAATCATCATCGACTCAACTTCTCGGGGCGTGTTCGCGATCTTCATGGCGATTCTGTCGCTGTTCTGCGGTTGGATCATTCCTGTCGCCGGCCCCGTTCTCATTGCCGGCTGGCTCGGCATCCTGGATTACACGTCGCCCGCTTTTCTGCGATACAACCGCACCATCGGAACCCAATGGCCCGTGGCCACACGGATGAAAGGCTGGTTTGGATTCCAAATCGGCTCCGGACTGCTCAGCCTCATACCCTTGGTCAATGTCCTGATGCTCCCTGCGCTCGTGGCCGGCGGCACCCTCATGGCCGTCCGGAGCGGGGTCCTTCAGCGCGATTCATCGTGACTTGAATATAACGCTAACTTAAGAGCCCAGATTGATCGAATTCCGCACGCTGAACGATCAAGGCGATACCGCCGACAGCGTAAACTGTCCTCCATCCATGCTCACCCAACCCGACGCCAAGGGGCGGTTCGGCGCTTACGGCGGTCGATTCGTTCCCGAAACTCTGATGCCTGCTCTCGAGCAGTTGACCACTGAGTTCGATCGGGCATGGGCCGACTCCGACTTCCGCCAGGAATTCACCGACTACCTGAGAGACTATGTAGGCCGGCCAAGCCCATTGACCGAAGCGCCACGCCTGGGTCAAAAGCTTGGTTTCCATGTCGCTATCAAACGTGAGGATCTGAACCACACCGGCGCCCACAAGATCAACAATGCCCTTGGGCAGGCGCTACTGGCCAAGCGGATGGGCAAATCCCGAATCATCGCGGAAACCGGCGCTGGTCAGCACGGCGTGGCGACGGCAACGGTATGTGCCCTGTTTGGACTCGAATGCGAGGTCTACATGGGCGAGGAAGATTGCGCCCGGCAGCAGCTGAACGTCTTTCGGATGAAGCTGTTGGGGGCCAAGGTCCATCCGGTCTCCAGCGGCACGCGCACGCTCAAAGACGCGCTCAACGAGGCCATGCGCGACTGGGTGACGAATGTTGGAGACACGCACTACATTATCGGGACCGCCGCCGGACCACACCCTTATCCCTACATGGTCCGGGAGTTCCAGCGCGTCATCGGCGATGAAGCCCGCGCGCAGTACCTCGAAAGGTTCGGACGACTTCCAACCGCCGCTGTTGCCTGTGTCGGTGGCGGTTCGAATGCGATCGGGTTCTTCGCCGGTTTCTCCGGTGATCCTGCAGTCAGGCTGGTCGGGGTCGAGGCGGGCGGCCTTGGCTTGGAATCGGGTCAGCACGCCGCGCCTCTTACCGCAGGGTCGCCAGGAGTGTTGCACGGCTCGTTCAGCTACCTCATGCAGGATGAAAGTGGACAGGTGCTGGGCACCCACTCCGTTTCCGCCGGATTGGATTATCCGGGAGTCGGGGCGGAGCATTCCTACCTGAAAGATCTGGGCCGAGCGGAGTACACCGCCGTCACCGACGACCAAACGCTCGCCGCATTTCGTGAGTTGGCAGAACTCGAAGGTTTGATCCCGGCGTTCGAATCTGCCCACGCCTTTGCCGCGCTGAACGACCGCGACCTCTTTCCAAGTGGCTCTCGAGTGATCGTCAACATGAGTGGACGCGGTGATAAGGACATGGAGTCGGCGGCCCGGATATTGAAGCTCTAGACGCCGGTCGTTTCGAACATCTCAGGCAGTGTTCGAAACTCGGACGGAACCAGGCCAACATATTCGCGGACCGCTTCCCGAAGGCTTTGCGTCGTGCCGAATCCGGCCTGGGTTGCCACATGGTCAACGGAAAGGTCGGATGAAACGAGCAGAGTCACCGCATGCTCGGTGCGGCATCGATCCACGTACTCATGGAATCCATACCCGACCAACTGCTTGAACACGCGCGAAAAGTGGAACGGGGAATAGCTCGCCATTGCCGAAGCCTCTTTCAGAGACCAATTGCTCGATGGTTTCTTCCGAACCGCTTCCGACAATCGGGACAGGGAATCTGGCAGGTCGACCGGCACTGGCGAAAGCTGCATCTGGTCGGGTCCAAGCATGATCCGGCCGACGGCCTCGTAAATGACCGAGATGAGGAGCGGCTCGGTGGCATCGGAGCCGTTGGTCTTGGCCTCCTCGAATCGCTTCAGACTCTCTCGAAAATGGGGATCGATCGGCTTACTGCCGAAGTTGCGGGCCATTCCGCGCGAGGTGCGGTTGATGCCGTGACCGTGTAACCAATGATCCAGGGCTGGTATGGCCTGGGAGTGCCAAGACAGCATTTGAAGCCGATGCTCGCCACGAGCGGCGAGGGCGCTCATCCGGATTGGGCCCCGGACAAAGAACATACTTCGAGCTGGGCAGATCACAACGGGTGAATTGGGTCCAACTCGGGCAATCACCGAGCCCTCGATGTTCACGCCCAGGATGTTGACTCCGGCCGCAACGTTGATCGTGCCGTTGGCTGACTTCTGGAGGCTGACCGAAAGCGCTTCTAGGCGCAGGAAGTTAAGGCCGGGAAATTCGGTTCGTTTGATCCCAGCCCCACCACATTCGAACCCAAGTTCGAACGCAGAGTCGTTTCCATTGACTCTCAACCCATCACTTCCCCGGATATGACATGAGTGTACATCACCGTATCTTTTTCGCGCGATTTCGTCATTTCTACCCATCGGCTCCGCAGTGCAATCTGGTATTTATTCTGCGTGCCCCAAGGTTTCCAAGTCGCAATCGTCGGCGCAACCGGCGCCGTCGGAAATGAGTTCTTGCGCCTATTTGAAGAACGCAATTTTCCGATTTCCGGTCTGAAACTGCTTGCCAGTTCCCGTTCCGTTGGTAAGACCGCCACCTATAAGGGCCAGACGATTGCAATCGAAGAAGCGAACCCGGATTCCTTTTCGGGCGTGGATTTTGCCTTTTTCAGTGCGGGCGCATCCCGCTCTCGCGAGTTGGCCCCGGCCGCGTTGGATGCCGGCGCATATGTCATCGATAATTCGAGCGCTTTCCGGATGGATCCCCAGGTCCCGTTGGTGGTGCCCGAGGTCAATCCTGACGCCATCTTGCCCACCACGCGCCTGGTTTCCGTTCCCAACTGCACGGCAATCATCCTGCTGGTGGCGGTCAATCCGCTTCGAATGCTCGGGCAAGTGGAGCGATTGGTGGTCAGCACTTACCAGAGCGCCAGCGGTGGAGGTGCCAAGGTGATGGACGAGTTGCTTTCCGAGACTGCTGATGCCGTCCGCGGGGAAGCCAGCGGCCGCGAAAAAGTGCTTCCTCACCCCTACGCGTTCAACCTGTTCAGCCATAACACTCCGATCAACGCCTTTGGCTACAACGAGGAGGAGTGGAAGGTCATCGAAGAATCCCGAAAGATCTTGAACCTGCCGCAACTGAGGATCAACGTCACGTGCGTCAGGGTCCCGGTTGTCCGAGCGCATAGCGAGTCCGTGACCGTGGAATTTGCCGGCGATGCCCCGAGTGAGGATCAGGTTCGGGAAGCTTTGTCGATTGCTCCTGGAGTTCGGCTGGTGGATGAGAGGGAATCGAACACCTTCCCAATGCCCGTTACGGCGAGCGGTCAAGGTGATGTTTTGGTTGGCCGAATCCGAAAAGATCTCTCACATCCCAGCGCCATCTCGATGTTTATTGCCGGAGATCAACTCTTGAAGGGCGCAGCGCTCAATGCGGTGCAGATCGCGGAATACATCATACAGATCGGCCAGCCGGTCGGCTCGGTTGACGTCGTCTAGCCGCAACGGTGGTCGCTCAACCGCGCGACCACTTCATGGCTATAGTGGAAAACCGCTTCCGTAAGCGGATTCCACAGGTGGTAGATGCCGGGCAGTTCGTCGATCGTGACCAACCGCATGCCGAGGGACTCCTCCTTCATCGAGATCTCACCGACGTTCTTGACCTTTGCCGCAAAGCAATCGGCCCATCGCACTTCCCGTCGCTCACTGATCTGATAGCAGCCGATGTATTGAAGGCGCTCAAGTTCAACCCCTCCTTCTTCCATCGCCTCTCGGTGGGCGGCTTCGAACGACGTCTCGTCAGCCTCGACCCGGCCGCTGGGTATGCACCATCCACGATCCTCGATATCACAAATCACGACCCGGTCCTCCTGCCATGCGAACACGAGGGCGGCGAAGGTCCTCAACGGCGCCTTGAAAGGCGCAGGGAAGAATGTCAGCCGCTGCCGTCCGAACGTGCCGGATGGGAATCGCTTCATTGGCGAATAACGACCTTTCCAATGACCTTGTCCAGGGGCACGGGACCGAACTTGCGACTATCCTCCGAGACCGCCCGGTTATCGCCCAGAACATAGATGTATCCGGGAGGGACCTTGAATTCACCTCGGCGAAAGTCGAAGTTATCGGGAACCAGCGCCCAGTCCACAGCCTCTCCGGCCAGTCGATACACGCGCTTGATGATGTATCCGGTGGGTCCGTCATCCTTGATGAGGATGACGTCCTTCTCCTTGATCGGGCCGACCAGCCAATAGGCTTTGCTGGTCAGGACCTTCTGTCCGTTCTTAAGAGTTGGCAGCATCGACTCTCCAGAAACGACGACGGTCGTGAATGTAAAGTGAAAATAAATCGCAAATGCCAACAAGAACAGCAGGGTGACCCCGAAACCGGTAATGGCTCTCTTTCGGTTCGGTTTCATACGAACTTCCATTTTAGCGGTAATTCTAAATCCGTCCGCTATACTCATAAGGCGGCTTTCCCGCTACCGCGAATATGGATAGCGTCCTTAAGTTTTTGACGGCGAACTCACCGTCTGCGATTTTGATCTTGTCACTTGTGTCCTTGATCCTGATCTTGGCGCTGGCGATACAGGCTCGAAAGATCAGGCGTATCCATACTCGGTGGCGCGAATTATTGGATGGCGCCAAAGGGGAAAACTTGGAGCGTCTGCTTTATGATCACCTTCGGGAACGAATGCAGCTCCAGGATCAGATCGATTCCATAGCGGAGCGGGCCACGACTCTGGAAGGCAAGGTTGCAACGGCCAAGCGGCATGTTGGGCTCGTCAAGTACGACGCCTTTGAAGATGTCGGCGGCAGCCAAAGCTTCGCACTTGCCGTTTACGACGATCAGGGTGACGGTGCCCTGATTACCAGCTTGGTGGGTCGGGCCGATTGCCGTGTGTACTGCAAGCCGCTGATTGGCGGAAAGTCGGAAAGAAGTTTGTCCCAAGAGGAGCAGCGAGCGATTCAAGAAGCGGTTCATCGTGGACCCAAATCCATCGTGTCGCACTGAAAGCATGAGCGAAACCACCCTCAACGACGACCTGTTGATTCGCCGCGCTCAGAATGGCGACCGATCCGCGTTCGATGACTTGATCTCCAAACACAGCACGCGAGCCTACCAATATGCCTTCCGGCTGACACGGAATCCTGAGGAAGCTTCCGACGTGGTGGCCGAAGGATTCGTCCGGGTTTACAACGCGTTGCATAACTTCAAGGGTCAAAGCGCGTTCACCACTTGGCTCTACCGCATCATGACCAACTGCTTCCTCGATATTCGAAAGAAGGAAAAGAGTCGGCAGGCGACAAGCATCGAATCGGCGATGGTTACCGACGAGGGCGATGTCGAGTTGCAGATCGAGGATGATGCGGCGTCGCCGCATGAAGCCACTGAGCGCAGCGAACGGGAGGAGAGGTTTGAGCGAGCGGTCTCAAGATTGCCCGAGTATCAACGCGCGATGATCGTGATGTATCACGGCGAGATGATGTCGTACGAAGAGATCGCCGCGTCTTTGGACCTACCGATCGGAACAGTTAAGAGCAGGTTGAACCGCGCCCGATTAACCTTGCGGGAAATGTTGCAAAAAGATGCGGAACTTTTCCAAATCTAGCCAAGTCACACTCCATAGATTCAGATTGTCGAAGGGAGGGGAATCCTCTGCCAACCGAGAAGATGACTTGAAATGTTTGCCCCTGGAGGGGCTTGAAGGATGACTAACGAAAAAGCAAGAGAGTATTTTTCCGCATACTCCGAAGGCACGCTAGATGCCGGGCTCGCTCAATCATTTGAGGCGAAGCTGAATGCGGATTCCAATTTGCGTGCCGAGTATGAGCAGTTCGAGCTGACGCTCAAAGAACTGGAGGCTCTGCGCTACGAAGAGATCGAGGTTCCGTTCGACTTGAATGAGCGGATCAGCGCGGCCGTGGACAAGAGCATCTACGACAAGAAGCAATCTGCTCAACCGGGCTGGAGCGTGTGGCTCCGAAATCTGGCATTTGGCGCGTTGGCGGCGGCCGCTGTCTATGGCGCTTACGTCAGCATCAACATGGGCAAGACTTCCGGTCCGGTGATCAGCCCAGTGGTGCCTGGCGCGAATCGGCAAGCGGGTCCGACGGAAGAGATCGAGTTCCGAAAGAGCTCGAACGGGATCCAAATGCGATATCAGCCTTCGGCCAAGCACACCGTGATTATTCGCGGCGCCAGCGAAGGTGAAGAGACGGTTGAAGTCGACCGGAACGGTTGGCTGAATGAACTGAAGAACGAACAGCCGGATTCGGCAATGTTCGTGGTAGAGATCAAAGGCGAGGCGCCTCCCATGGTGGTCATCGTTCCCGGCACGCAGCGAAAAGTAAGCGATAGCGGAATGGGATCGGTGACCGAAATGGCGCAGGCTCTCGCCGACCAGTTTGGGGTGCCCATCATTCTCCGTTCGGAAAAGGCCGAGTCGGAGCTGTCTTGGAACTTTGGTTCCAATGATGCGCACAAAGCGACGGAGGAAGCCCTTCGAGGACAACAATTCATGACTGACATGCGCGAAGGGATTTTATTTATTGGCGATAACTGAACGTAGCTAACGCACGTGATTCAGGCTCGTGATCCTTTGGATAGCGAGCCTGTTTTTTTGATCGACGATCAGACATTGACGAGCTTCGATCCGCTGGTTAGGAATGATCGTGTCATCGACCTGATAGTTTCCGCGCTGAGTCAGCTTTTCCTTGGCAAGGGCGGGCTGCTCGAAAAATGTTCGCTCGGGTACCAGCTTGGAAGCCGTTTCCAGCGCCGCCTGCAAGTTCTCATGCTCGCGGTATTCCGCGATGATCACTCGCTTGGCATTGGACGCCAGCTTGGCATACTTCCTCATGTCGCCCTTCATGCGCTCCATGCAGAGGTCGAGTTTATGGCGTTCGCCATTCGACAGCTTCGGATAGACCTCCTCGATCTTGCGCAGGATCTGCCCTTGCAGCAGGCTGATGCGGAAGAGGGTCATGAAGTTCGAATACTTGAAGACGTTCAGCGAGTCGGAGGCAAGCTGCAGATTCCTGGCGGCTCCGATCGGGTCCCCTTCCTGGATGCGTTGGCTGGAGAACTCCAGCAATCTCCGAGCCGGAGATTGGCCGAGCTCAATGACCTTGCCTTTGACGCCAGCGGTCATGAACTCATCGACGTTCCGCGGTTGAAGCGGCCGCAGGGTCATTGCGCGCTCGCCGTCGATCATCAGCTTGGCAATCTTGCGAGCCTTGTCTTCGGTCGCGGTGTGCCGGTAGTAGAGCCAATTCAAGGCTTCAGTTGAAACGCCGACGTAAGCATTGACCCGGGCATGGTCCTCTGTTGTCTCGGGCCATTCATAGAGATCCACGTACGTTCGAGCGTGGATGCCAATCCCTGCCAATAACACTACCGGCGCAACGGCCATCACCGTATACAGAAGCCTCCGTGCCTCTAGCATAAGGCAAATGATCGGCGGTCCTGCTTGAGATCACAGGTTCATTGGCCGGTCTAATTACCGGTTTTGAGTTGCAACGAAGGGTTTGGCACCGTGGATCTCCGCTCGTACGCCAGCTTGCGTGTGGATCGCCCAGTTTGGGTATATCTACCTAAGTTTTCCTAAAGTATATGGTCAAGAACATAAAACATCTTAAGATTAATAGCGGAAGAGGTGAATAAAAGAAAACTTAGATGAAAATTGAGCCGGTCCCCTGCTGTGAGGGCCAACTCATCCAGCGAGCAAAAAGAGGCGAGTCGGTCGCCTTTGAGCTCATATCAAAAACGTACCGACCCATTCTGAGTCAAGTCGCGATGCGAATTCTGCGAAATGCGGACGATGCGAACGACGCTGTTCAGGAGACTTTCCTGAAAGCCTTTCGCGCAATCCGGGATTTCGATCCCCATCGCCCGTTGAAGCCGTGGCTTTGCCGAATCTGCTCCAACGTTTGCATCGACATGGTACGAAGCCGCCGACACGAAGTGGATTCCCTGGATCAGCATGAGTACATGCTGACAAGCATGGAATCGCTCGAGGAACAGGCGGAGGAATCGATCGCCAAAGAGCAGGTTCTCGACGCGATCGACAACTTGCCGGTGAAGTATCGACGGATCATTTTCCTGCGGCACTTCCGGCATATGGACGTCAATGAGATCGCGGCGGAGCTGAAGGCTCCGGAGGGAACGATCAAGAGCTGGCTCTTCCGAGCCCGGACCTTGCTCAAGCGCGACCTTCAATTAGCTGGAATCTAGGTAGTGTCGGGTCAGCCACTGGCTGGCCCGATTTACTTCACAAATCCCTTCATGTCGGACTCCGCTGGCTTTTTCGTGCCTGTATCGTCGGCATGGGCTTTGGTAACTTCGGCTCCGAAGAACAAGATTTGGGCCGAGTAATAGACCCAAAGAAGATAACGAGGACCGAGCCGGCCGCTCCGTAGCTGGTCGCGATGGCCCATTCGCCGAACTCATGGGCAGATCAAAACACTTCCGGCCGGAAAACGATTGAAACGATAGTTGACAGTTTCAGCACATTCATTTTACATGATTCTGCTATGAAAACCATTTCTCGGCTCGGGCCAATAAACCTGATCCTTATTGTTATCAGCGTCGTCTCTCCGGTTTTAGCGTTCGCGGGTCCCATGCACGTTGCGTATCCATTGTGTTGCAGTACATGTGAAAACGCAAATCATTATCAAGTATGTTGGGATTCTTGCGATGAGTGTCCAGCTGGACTGTACAGAGATAGTTGCCGCAATGCTTGTGGAGATAATTGTCTGCCCCAAGTAACACCGTGTTACTAGAGTTCGACTAGTCCATTGCCGAACATTAAAGGCAGGGGACGATCCAAAATGAACTTAAAGCTATTTTGTGCGATCCTAATTGCAGTCCATTTTGCTGGCGGTTGCTCATCCGAAAAGAGAGGTTCGGGACTCGGGCCAGCTCAAGTCAGGGCGAAATCATATGTCAGGCAGTTAGGAAAGGATCCGAGCAGAGCCGGAGCCATTCTTTCGAGCGACGACAGGGAGTTTATGACTATAAAGACAAGGAAGCAACAGCTGCCCTTACATTATCAGCGATTGCATTCCGAGTTCCCGATGAAAAGCTTCGCTTATTGAAACACGTTGATCCGTTACTGGACTCCGATTACCTTGCACTGAATCATAGTGGGTACTGGATCGTTAAACTCTTGAAACTATCGGGGCATGACGATCAACTCTCGCGTATCTATACGAAATTGGCTTCGATCGAACCATCATCCAATAAGATGATGCTATTTCGCGATGAACTTGAGAAGCGAAACTATGTCCGGTGAAATTAAGCGCATCGGATTTTCCCTGGTTGAGCTTATGATCGTGATCATCATTTTGACAGTACTAGCTTCGATTATGCTCCCTGTTGTCACACAAGCGAAGATACGGGCAAAGAAAGCTGCTTCTATATCGAATATTCGGCAACAAAGTTTGGCAGCTATACAATACGCAGCGGACTACGAAGGAAACTTTCCATGGGCACTAGGCGCGAATTGCTTCTCACTTGGCTACAAATTCGAAAGGAACTGTGGCGAACTTTCATCAACTGAAATCAAGATGATGAAGCCGTCAACTCAACTATTATTCGCATATGGCGTGGATCGTGAAATCTCAAGATCGCCCTTAGATAGAATGAGTCCAC
The DNA here is from genome assembly GCA_946478935.1 of uncultured Armatimonadota bacterium. Next base: position 5,674 of record CAMLEL010000004.1, on the reverse strand, counting down.
TGCTGCTTTCTGAGGGCGGACATGAGGCGACGTGGTGGCAGGAAACCACGACGACAAGCTGGTTCGGAAGCAGTTTTGAGTACGCCGCATTCAATCCTCTTAAGAAGATTCTGCACACTTCGACGGACCGAGTTTTACTTTTACATTTCTCGCTCTTCTATGTCGATGGGATGCGAGGTGAGGCAAGACAGGCAGGGTTCTCTGACGGAAGCGCAAGAACACTTTCACGGGAACAGTTTGGCAAGGAGATGACTTTTGAATGAAGGTTAGTTATGCGTTGATAGTGTTGACAATCACCAGCATTGCGGCATCGGTTATGGTCTACGGTATCAGGCAAGGCGGTTTCCAACAGTCACCTGGTATTGAGGTATCCGCCATACCTTCTAGGTGATGACGAATAGACTTCAACCATTAGGTACATGGGCTCTTGTGGAGTTTTTCAACTATGAATGTTCTGCCTGCAGGATGCGGGAACCAGAACTAGCAGAGTTTGCAAATTCGAAGAAGACATCTGTAGTACTGATTCGTCGTTATGCAAATTTCAAGCAGCATGCTCTCTCAACAAGATCGGCGAGACTGGCCGAACTGGCACGACTTCGTGGACAATATGATGAGATTCACGCTTATCTCTTTTCACAGAGGAATCTGACTGAAGATATGTTAAATAAGTGTGAAAAGCGCTTGGGTGATGTTCCAACTGTCTCTGAGAAACGAGGGATTGACAGGGTACTTGGAGAGGATGCTGTTGTGCGTGCCAAGTACAGAATAGACAGCATTCCATCTATGTATCTTGTGTCGCCTGCAGGAGAAGTCTCACATGTACGCGACCTGACTGAGGCAGCGAAACTAATTGGGGATTGAGCTATTCGTCCTGCTGGCAATAGATACATGGTCCTTGGGAGTCCGCTAATCATGCGGGAAGTGACTGATCGGACCGGTGGACCACTTGATCCACCGTGCGCCTGATTTGGGCCGGGATTGCGTGAGGTATCGGCCGCCAATGCCAAGCGAATCGATAAACGATTCATCCGTCTGAGTACCCTTGGCACGTAGCGCTGCGACCTGCTCATCGTTAAGCTGCGCAAAGTTGCGGGCTTGACTGTCTTCTCCGTCGGTCCAGTCGATCAGTTCGTAGAAGATCTTGATCCAACGTTGCCCACATTCTCGGCAGGTCAAGAGGTCAACGATGAAATGAGAGTCATCGACGAGGTTCTCTCGCCGACAACCGAGCAGGACGTCATACGCCTTTTCAGCGTCATCCTGCATGCAGATGCATGTTTGATCCATAAACCCTTTTCGCTAGTAAGTCGCGATGCTGGCGTGCTGGGCGACTTTGCCGGCGATTGCGCGGAAGGCCTCCGATTGGGGCCGATGCGGCGCGGAAATGATGGCCGGAACGCCCTTGTCGCCGGCATCGCTGACACTTGGATCCAACGGAACGGACCCGAGATAGGGCACGCCGATTTGCGTGGCGAGTTCCTCACCGGTCATTCCGGAAAAAATGCGGGAGATTTCGCCACAGTTGGGGCAAACGAACCCGGCCATGTTTTCGACAACTCCGAGGATCGGGGCATTGAGTCGGCGGAACAGGTGGACGCTCTTGCCGGCAATGTTGGCCGCGACATGGTGGGGGGTGGTCACGATGACCACGCCAGTTAGCGGCGCCAACTGCGCAAGGCTCATGGGCGCATCGCCCGTTCCGGGAGGCAAGTCGACCAGAAGGTAGTCCAACTCACCCCAGTCCACGTCTTCGAGAAGCTGCTTGACGGTGCCAGCAACCATCGGGCCGCGCCAAAGGACGGCTTGACCTTCTTCCAGGAGCAGACCCAGGGACATCATTCTGACGCCGTACCGCTCGATAGGAAGGATCTTGGCGCCCTGGGTGAAGGGCCGCTCATGCTGCGCGCCCAGCATCAAGGGAATGGATGGGCCATACACGTCCGCATCCATAAGGCCAACTCGAGCGCCGGTCTGGGCCAGGGCGACGGCCAAATTCACGGTGACGGTGCTCTTTCCGACCCCGCCCTTGCCGCTGGCAATGGCGATGGCGTGCTTGACGCCGGGAATCAGATCTTGCGGCTCGGTTTGGCGGGCACGGACCTGGGCCGTCATCTGGACCTCGATCGATTCGACTCCGGGCAAGCTGGAAACTTGATCGATACATGCCTGTTTGAGTTCTTCCTTGACAGGGCAGGCAGGGGTTGTGAGTTCGACGGTGAAGGAAACATGACCGCCCTGGATCGAGATGTCTTTCACGAATCCGAGAGTCACGATGTCCCGCCGAAGGTCGGGGTCCATCACATTGCGCAGCACGCCGAGCACGGCATTCTCATCGAGGGGCACGACTTAAGTTTGGCACTTTTGGCAGACAGTGCCTGGTCCTCAGTGAAATTGGGCCCGGTCCATCAAATGAGTGGTTGACAAAGCAGACATTTGTCTACTATATTGATGAGTACATCTCAAGAGAGGTGATTAGAATTTCATCAACCAAACCAACTACAGATTCTGCCGAGGTCCACGGATTATTGAGGCTTGCCGCCGAGATGGGTCCGGGCTATCTTGGCCGCAAGCGGGATGTGAGCCAAACCGAACGGCAGGCGCTTTGCGCCGAATTTCGGAGACAGGGAGAGGATCCGCCGCCGTATCTGGACATCGAGCCGAATTGGATCGAGCGTCGAGCCAAGCTCTTTGAAGCAGGCGATTTTCCCGACAAGGGTGTGACGATCACGCTAGACGATCTCGACCGACTGGCAGCGAATTTCGATCTTCCGGTTCCGATTTGGATCGAGCACTCGGATTCTCCGCTGGAGCTAGGCTATCTCACGGAAGTCTCGGCTGAAGACGGCGAGCTCTTCGGACTGCTGTCGCTCACGGAAGAAGCGAACGCGTTGATCGAAAGGTCAGGGGCGCGTTCGTTATCGATCGGACTCAACTCCGATTTGAGTCAAATTCGCGAGGTCAGCCTGGTGCGCAATCCTCGAGTGGCCTCGGCTCAGCTATACAGCGACGGCCTGAGATTTGACGGGGAACTTGAGTTCGCCTGTGACTGGCGTGCGCTTTACGAGCATACGATCGAGCAGCAACGGGTCCAGGCGGCAGAGAACCAGATTCAAACGTGGATAGCTGCCGGACAAATCCTGCCGGCGCAGGCCCGATACGCGAAAGCCTTGCTCGCGCATGAGTCGCGTGTTCAATTCGACGGCGAGACGGTGGCGATCAAGGATCTGGTTTCCAAGCTTATCGGTTCGCAGCCCCGACATTCGATGCTCGGAGAAGCAGCGCCGCAAAGCGTGGAGGATGCATCGGCCCTGTTACTACTGCCGGAAGAAGTCGCTTTCTATCGAAGGCACTTTCCGGACGTGAGCCTGGAGTCGATTGCCCAAAAGAAGGCTCTGCGGAGTTAACAACCTACTTGCCGCCCGCTCCGGGCGGTCATGAATTTTTACTCAGGAGGAAAGTATTGGCAGCATTAAGCTCTGCATTCGAGGCCTTTGAAAAACCGGGCCTCGTCGTCAGTTACGCCATCTCGAATACCGCCATTTTCAAGGGCGGATTGATGGCGATCAACTCATCGGGATATGTGATCCCAATCGCGCATGGGACGGCATCGCTCAAGTTTGCGGGCGTCGCCCACGAATCGGTTGACAATTCGACCGGAGCGGCAGGCGATCGATCGGTGATCGTGATCAAGTCCGGCTCGTTCGTTTTCAAAGCGGTGGCCGGTTTCACGCCGACCGTCGCTGACATCGGCAAGGAAGTCTATGCCAACAGCGATTGGGAAGTCCAGATTGCCACGGCCGGATTGACAAACCAATACAAGGTGGGGACGATCACGGCTCTGGAATCGACCTCGACCGGAGCCACGGGCGTGCGTGTTCGCATCGACAACTACAGCGTCTAGGGACGCTCACACAGGAGGATTTATCTATGGCTCTAACCAAGAGCGACATCCCGGATCTGCTGGTTCCGGGTCTCAAGGCAGAATTCAACGAGGCATACCGAAGCGAGTTGGATCACTCTATCGCGGATCGAATCGCGACGGTGGTAAGCACCTCGCTACCGAGTCAGAAGTATGCGTGGCTGGGGAGCGTGCCACCGATGCGCGAGTTCATCGATGAGCGCAAACCGTCTGGCATGGCCGCGTATTCGGTGACGATCGAGGACAAGGTGTTCGAAGCGAGCTTGGCGGTGGATCGCCGGGCGGTGGAGGACGATCAGCTTGAAATGATTCGGATGCGGGTTCGTGATCTGGCCTTTCGGGTGGCTGCACACAGGCAGCAAATCGTAGTGGAGGCGCTCGCCGGCGGCACGTCGGGCGTGGGCTACAACGGACAGCCGCTGATCGCCACGACGCATCCGATTTACGGAGGCTCGACGTACTCCAACAAGTCGACAAGCGCATTGAGCGATACGACCTTGGCCGATGCGATCAATTCGATGATGCTGGTCCCGGACGATCAAGGGACGCCGCTGGGAATCTCACCGGATACGTTGGTGGTGGGTCCCAAGCTGCAGTGGACGGCGATGGAACTGGTGGAGAGCCCCGTCGTGGTGTACAAAGGGAACTCAATTGACGCCGTTGGCGCGACACCGTACCTGAACGCCTTCAAGGGGCGACTCAACGTGGTTGTGAGCCCGTTTTTGCGTGACGCATCTGACGACTATTGGTTCCTGTTGGACACCAAGCGACCGATCATAGGGATCATCTTGCAGCAGCGCAGCGACGTCCCCGTCGAGTTCACGGCGATGGAGGATCCGAACGCCTCGGAATCAGCGTGGATGCGCGATCGATTCTTTTATGGCGTTCGGGGTCGATACAACGTCGGATTTGGGCTTTGGCAGACTGTTTTCGGAGGGATTCTTTAATGAATGTTTGGGAGTCGGTGGCCCTGGCCCTTTCTTCAATGACCGGCGGACTGGTGGGCGCGTCTTCGGCGGCCTATTTGGCGAGCCTGCGAGCTTCGGCAGAGATGCAGGGATTCCGGCAAGCCTTTACCGAGTACATGAGGGGCCGAACCGATGATGCCTCGGCGATGCTGGCGGCTTCGTTTGAGGAACTCGACCAGTCTTGGAAGAGCCTCGACTCAGCCTTGGCTCGTTTGGCGAGGGCGGCCAAACCTCGCCGCTAGATTCGTGCGGGGACCGCTTGGAACGGTCCCCGTACATGGAGGTGATTCATGTCATTAACGGTTATGCGTGATCGCGTGAAGGAGCGTTGCGCAGTGGCAGACTCCACGTTTGATACGGCGATCGACCATATCATCGAGGATCATGTTCCAGCGATCGAATACGCGGTGCAGGCCGGTCATTTGGCGGATACGAGCAACACGGGCTTGCAGGCAACTTTGAACTTGGGTGCTCTGGAGATTTGCGGGGGAGAGTTTTTGGCTTTGCGAAGCAGGGAGCCGGGCGTCGCCGACGTGGTTGAAATCGAGGGAATCTCCCTGACTCCATTCTTCACCAAGTCTGCCCGCGATCCGGGGGGATTGGTGGCGGCTGGCTGGGCGCGGCTCAAGCCTTTCCTGAAAGCCGGAATCGAGGTCGGACCCATTTCTGGGGTTTTGAGCGGGTTCAGGGAGGAGGTCTCGTGAGTGTTTTGGCAAGCCGCGTTAGGGCGGCAATCCTGCGAATTGGTGATCCGTTCACGGTGAGCGGGGATTCGCGGATTGGGCGT
>CAMLEL010000003.1 GCA_946478935.1 uncultured Armatimonadota bacterium | reverse complement strand
GCAAGATGTGGGCTATCAAACCGCGAATGTGATTGAGGCGCTGCGAAGAGGGGCCGAGATATTCGAGCCCCATAGTTTGATCATGGTATTGGAACCGCTAAACTTTCGCGATCACCCCAATTTGTTTCTCAATAAGATCGCGCAAGGGTTTGAGATTTGCCGTGCCGTAAACAGTCCGAGCTGCAAAATCCTTTTTGACATCTATCACCAGCAGATCCACGAGGGAAATATCATTCCAAACATCGACCGTGCATGGTCGGAAATTGCTTATTTTCAAATTGGTGACAACCCTGGGCGAAGAGAGCCAACGACCGGTGAAATCAATTATCTCAACGTCTTCAAACACATTCACGGTAAGGGTTTCAAAGGCGTGATGGGAATGGAGCACGGAAACGCCAGACCCGGTCGAGAAGGGGAAAGATCGTTGATCGACGCCTACAAAAAAGTGGACGCCTATTAGTACTTGACCAGTCTGTGAAAGGAAATGAGTCGCGAACTCCTTTGTGCGACTGACCGTGGAATATGGTGCGAGGTCGGCGACTTCTACATTGATCCCTGGAAGCCGGTGGATCGCGCAATCATCACACACGCCCACGGCGATCACGCTCGCATCGGCTCCCACAGATACCTCTGTGCTGAAGACGGTCTCAATGTCCTTCGGCGTCGCCTGGGAACTGAGGCACAAATCGAAACGAAAAGGTATGGCGAAACGCTCACCATTAACGGCGTAAAAGTCAGTCTGCATCCTGCCGGTCACATACTCGGGTCATCTCAGGTTCGCGTCGAGTATCAAGGTCGAGTGGCGGTTGCAAGCGGCGATTACAAGGCGGAGCCTGATCCAACATGCAGTCCATTTGAACCTTTGAAATGCGACCTATTCATTACCGAATCGACATTTGGATTACCCATCTACCGGTGGCCGCCCCAAGATCTAGTTTTTGCTGAAGTGAACAGATGGTGGCGACAGAATCAGGCGGATGGCAAAGCTTCTTTATTGATGGGGTATGCGCTTGGCAAGGCTCAGCGGGCACTGGCTGGCCTGGATCCAGAGATTGGACCAATATTCCTGCATGGAGCAGTCGAAGGTTTAACGGAAGACTATCGGGCGCACGGCGTGAACCTGCCAGAAACGCGAAATGTCTTTCAGGCGGAATCAAAATTCGACTGGAGCCAAGCGCTTATCCTGGCGCCTCCAAGCGCCAATGGAACGCCCTGGGTGCGGCGCTTCGGCGATCATTCCACCGCCTTTCTTTCCGGCTGGATGGCTATACGTGGCGCGAGACGACGGAGAGCCGTTGATCGTGGCTTCATTTTGAGTGACCACGTCGACTGGGAGTCGCTCATTAATACGATCGAAGCCACTGGCGCAGAAAAGGTTTGGGTGACGCATGGATATGCCGATACCGTGGTTCGCTATCTATGTGAGAAGGGAAGAGACGCCAAAGTTCTCCAGACGGAATATGAGGGCGAGCAGGATGACGGCGAGGCGGAGCAGTCGGAGTGAAGCGATTTGCCGAACTCTATTCAAGGGTCGACGCTACCAACAAGACGTCGGAAAAAGTACAGGCAATGGCAGAATACTTTGCCTCGGCTCCACCGGAGGATGCCGTTTGGGCAGTCGCCCTATTTTGTGGTCGCAGGCCAAAGCGCGCCGTCAATTCAACCAAGATGCAGACTTGGGCATTCGAATTGGCGGGAATCCCTGAATGGTTGTTTGGAGAATGCTACGATGCGGTGGGTGACCTTGGCGAGACTATTGCGCTGGTATTGGGATCCGGACAGGCTACTGACCAAGGAACGAACTTACATGACTGGATGGAGAATCGCCTTCCAGTGCTCGCTGGTGCAGACGACAACATTCAGCACGAGTTGCTAACTACCTATTGGAGCGAACTCGACCAAATCCAAAGATTTGTCTTGAACAAGATCATTGGCGGTGCATTTCGAGTTGGCGTATCGCAAGAACTGGTAATCCGCGCCCTTGCTCAAGCCAGCGGGCTGGAAGCGACCACCATTGCGCACCGCTTGATGGGGGCTTGGACTCCCACGCCTGAATTCTATCAAGCTCTCTTTTCTGCCGAAGATTCAGCTGCACAGGTCAGCCGGCCGTATCCGTTCTGCCTCGCTCACCCAATCGAAGGCGAAGTCAGCGAACTAGGCGAAATTGCCGCATGGCAAATCGAATGGAAGTGGGATGGGATTCGGGCCCAAATCGTGAAACGAGGTGGTAGCACGTACGTCTGGTCGCGAGGCGAAGAGCTGATTACCGAGCGATTCCCTGAGGTTGCAGATGTTGGCGCGTTCCTCGGGAACGGTACGGTGTTGGATGGCGAAATCATGGCTTGGAGTGGAGAAGCGCCTCGCAAGTTTTCTGACCTCCAGCGTCGCATTGGAAGGAAGACAATCGGTCCCAAATTAAGGCAGGAAGTTCCCGTTCAGTTTGTAGCATTTGATCTACTCGAAGCCGATGGAGAGGATTTACGCCATTTACCCACTTCGCATCGGAGGCGCTTCCTCGCAGAGTTGAGTGAGCTTCGAATCCCAAGCCTGCGAATCTCTCCAACGATCGAAGCGCGTTCTTGGGACGAGTTGTCAGAGATCAGGGAGTCTTCCCGTTCGCGCAATGTCGAAGGGTTGATGCTTAAACGCTGCGATTCGCCTTATCAAGTGGGTCGCAAGAAAGGTGCTTGGTGGAAATGGAAAGTGGATCCGCTTACTGTGGATGCCGTGCTCATTTATGCTGCACGTGGCAGTGGTAAGCGAGCGTCACTGTACACAGACTACACTTTCGGAGTATGGGACGGAGACGCTTTGGTTTCCTTCGCCAAAGCCTACAGCGGGTTAAGCGACGCGGAAATTAGGAGAGTAGATGCCTGGATCAGGAGAAACACGTTGGAAAAATTTGGGCCCGTCCGTACCGTGACACCTGAATTGGTTTTTGAACTTGCGTTTGAAGGCATTCAGCTGTCCAGCCGACATAAATCTGGTGTTGCCGTGAGGTTCCCTCGAATTGTCCGTTGGAGGCAAGACAAGAAGAAGGAGGACGCTGATCGATTGGATGCAATCAAGGATTCGCTGATGGGAGAAGGGAAGTGATTGTCTACCTCGTTACCGGGCGCGAAGCCTACACTGTTGAGAACTATCTTCGTGGCCGGGGCCGACATCAGCAGGGAAGAATCGTCACACTTCCATACGAACAGCTTTCAAGGATCAAGTCGCTACCAGTTGCGACTTACATATTCTCCGATTTGGATCGCCTGACACGTGCGCAAACGGTGATCGCTGAAGAGGTCTACCAGACCATCACCGTTGCACGGCCAGACTTGCGACTCCTAAATAATCCCGCTTCGGCAGCAACGCGCTTCAATCTACTGCGGTCGCTCTATGAATCGGGATTAAATGAGTTTAACGTTTATCGCCCCGATGAAATTGAGGACGTACGCTATCCCGTTTTTCTCCGAATCGAGCGAGACCACATGGGAGCGAAGACTCCATTGATTCACACCCGAGCCGAATTGGATCATGCTATTCTCGATGCCATCGCAATGGGTGCCTGGCCCGACAATCTAATGATTGTTGAATTCTGCGATACGGTTGGGAAGGACGGCGCTTATCGCAAATACGCGGTGTGGCGGTTCGATAAAACCTACATGGCGAGGCATCTGGTCATCGGCAATGACTGGATGCAAAAGGTTCCGAAGCTGGATAAAGGCCAAAGATGGCCGACCGAGTGGGTTGCCGAAGAATCAAAGTTCCTGGACTCCAATCCACATTTGTCGCAGTTGCGGAGCACGTTCGAACTGGCAAATATCGAGTATGGACGAATCGACTATGGACTGAAGGACGGCAAAGTTCAAGTCTGGGAGATTAACACCAATCCAACTTGCCTCACGGAGGTAGGCAACCAACTTCCAGAACGCGAGCACTTCGACGAATTGATCGCTGGCCGGTTCGATGAAGGCTGGGCTTCGATCGAATGTCCAAATCCACCCGGACCGCCTTTGCCATTTGAATTGAAGTCCGAGCGCGTGTTTCGACAGCCGAGGTCGGAATGGGCTTGGGGCTAGCATCCATCGAACGGCTGTTCGAACAGAACCGTTGGGAGCCGTTTGAATTTCAGCAGCGTGTTTGGCAACTGTACGGAGAAGGGAAGAGCGGACTCATTCACTCTGCCACCGGTACCGGAAAGACTTTGGCGGCTTGGTTGGGTCCCGTTGCCGAAGCATTGGAGAGCAAAGAACCAGCGACTGGCTTGCAAGTTCTGTGGATTACTCCATTACGTGCGCTGTCCAACGATACTCGCAGATCGTTGCTTGCATCAGTGCGCGACTTGGGGCTCACATGGGATGTTGAAACTCGAACTGGAGACACGACTTCGACGGAGCGATCCAAGCAGTCCAAGTTGCTTCCGCAAGCTCTTATCACGACGCCAGAGAGCTTGAGCTTAATGCTCAGTCGGGAAGACCACCGAAACGCTTTCAACCAACTCAAGTGCATTGTCGTCGATGAATGGCACGAGCTTCTATCCACCAAGCGAGGTGTGATGACCGAGCTATGCCTGGCGCGATTGCGGAGCGTTGCCCCGGAAGTACGCTGTTGGGGAATCTCGGCAACTCTGGGAAATCAACTGGAAGCGCTTGAGACGCTGATGGGTTCTTCATACGACCCTGTGACATGCGAACTGGTCAAGGGAGATTTGCCGAAGGAAATTTTGATCGAGTCTGTCTTGCCGGAATCCATCGATCGTTTTCCATGGGCTGGCCACTTCGGAACACAGATGATTCCAAAGGTGATTCAGACGATCGAAGACAGCACGAGCTGCCTCGTCTTCTGTAACACGCGAGCTATGGCAGAGCTTTGGTTCCAGTCCATCATTGGTTTTAGACCCGATTGGAAAGGCAAGGTGGAACTTCACCATGGTTCGCTGGATCGTGAAGTACGGGACGCTGTGGAGCAAGGGTTGAAAAATGGATTTCTTCGGGCGGTCGTGTGCACGTCGAGCCTCGATTTAGGCGTTGACTTCTCGCCTGTGGACAGAGTCATTCAGGTTGGATCACCAAAGGGTGTTGCACGCCTGCTCCAGAGAGCCGGTCGAAGCGGTCACCGACCAGGAGTTCCATCGAGCGTCTATTGCGTTCCAACAAATTCCCTGGAATTGATCGACATCAGCGCGGCTCGGGATGCTGCATTGGCCGGCCAAATCGAGCGAAGAGAGGGAGTTCAGCGACCTTTGGATGTGCTTGCGCAGCACTTGGTCACCATCGCGCTCGGAGAAGGATTTGCTGAAATGGCAATGAAAGCTGAAGTCAATTCGACCTCCGCGTACGCAAATCTTACTGATCAAGAGTGGAATTGGGTGATGGATTTCATCGTCCGTGGGGGCAGCGCACTCAAGGCATATCCCGAGTTCCACCGGGTCGTCCTGCAACCTGATGGGATCTACCGCGTCGTTGACAAGCAGATCGCCCTGAGGCACCGTCTCTCGGTCGGCACCATCGTCAGCGACATGGCGCTCACGGTTCAGTATTGGAAAGGCTCCAAGTTGGGAACCGTTGAAGAGTCCTTCCTAACTCGATTAAAGCCCGGCGACCGCTTTATCTTCTCCGGTAAGCCATTGGAGTTCTTGCGAATCCGCGACATGACTGCATTCGTAAAGCCTGCCGCCTCGCCAAGGGGCACGATTCCAAGGTGGGAGGGCGGTCGTTTGCCGCTTACAAATGAGTTGGCGCATGCCATTCGACAAAAGCTGACGGATGCAAACAATGGCATATTCGAATCAAACGAAATGCAGATGATTCGACCCCTTTTGCAGTTGCAGGCAGGCTGGTCCGCAGTTCCGGAGGATTCGGAATTCCTTATTGAGTCCGTTCGAACGCCAGATGGCCACCATCTTTTTTGCTACCCCTTTGAAGGGCGGATGGTGCACCAGGGTCTCGCGGCACTTTTTGCCTATCGAATTTCCAAGCAGCGTCCGATCACATTCACGATCGCCTGCAACGACTACGGATTTGAGTTACTTTCGCCAGATGCCGCGCCCATAGAAGCGGCGCTCGAGGATGGTCTCCTCTCAATCCGCAGGCTTCAAGATGACATCCTCGATAGCCTCAATTCAGTTGAAATGGCCCGCAGACAGTTCCGAGAGATTGCCCGGATTGCGGGTTTGGTGTTCCAAGGATATCCTGGTGCTGGCAAGTCAGCGAAACAGTTTCAAGCGAGTTCCAGCTTGTACTATGATGTCCTCCGAAATTACGATCCTGAAAATATGCTGCTCCATCAAGCGGACAAAGAGGTCTTGGAGCGACAGTTGGAGAGTTCCAGGCTCGCCTCTACGCTGCAGAGATTGGGAAAATCTCGACTCGTCATCACGCACCCAGAGCGTCCTACTCCCTTCGCTTTTCCCATTCTCGTCGATCGCTTGCGGGATACTCTTTCGACCGAATCCATTTCTGCTCGAATCGAAAAGCTTGCCATGCAACTGGAAAGAGAAGCGGGATGATCCAGTATAGTTACGTCTAGTAATTTATGGTCGGAAGCAGGGAAGACTTGATCGTAGAACTCGCGGGAACCGAGGTGGCGCTTTCTCCTGAGGGAACGGTTTTTTGGGAACAGCAGTCGACCCTGTTTGTTGCGGACCTGCACCTTGGAAAAGGTTCGGCATTTCGGGCGGGTAGCGTTCCTGTTCCGAGTGGGTCCACGCAAAGAACGTTGGACCGGTTGTGCGCAGAGATCCGCAGACTTTCACCTGAACGAATCGTTATTCTTGGCGACCTTTGGCATGCCATGCAGGGGCGAACGCCTGCTTCAGAGGATGCGTTTATAGAGTGGCGAAACCGCCACAGTAACCGACAAGTTTGGCTTGTGGAAGGCAATCACGACGTGAAGAGCGGAACACTTCCGACTGAGCATCGGATACGCCTCATGCAAGCGGGCGAAACGCTGGGCCCGTTTACTCTTTTGCACGAACCTCAATGCTCAACGGGCTACGGACTGGCGGGTCATTTACATCCGGCTGTAAGAATGCGTGGCAGAGCCGATCAAGGATTAACCGCGCCATGCTTTTGGATGCGCAAAGATCACATGGTGTTGCCGGCGTTTGGTGAGTTCACAGGTTGCGCCCGAATCACTGCCACTCAATCTGACCGAGTCTTCATCTTGGTCGATGGTCAAGTCAGGGAAGTCTAGCAAAGCTCACTTAAAGTGGCTATGTTCATAATAACGATTATGGGTCGTTAGACTCTATTTGGAAAAAGAAAGCCGTCAATCGGTTGACGGCCTTCCTTTCAGTGGTGGCTAAGATGCCAGTTGTAGATTCAAGATTCGCTCATCAAGCGCTTCAGCGGCATGATCGCACGCATTCAGTAGCCCATCGACACTGAGCGAATTCTGGTTGGCACGGCGGACAAGAAACGTTGCAAATGCAGCGATTCCGACACCGGCCAACACAGTGACGAGAGCGGTTGTCGACAACGCTGTCTTTTTAGCTCCTTCGGTCGGATTCATATTTATAAGAACTCCTATCGAGAATTCTCGACATAAGTTAGATGGCTCTATAGGGCATTTTTGTTGCCAAAATCATCGCAAAGTCGATTTTCATGGATCGTTCGTCCCTATTTCAGGAATGCTCTGGCGCGACTTTCGGCTGATTTTGGTCCACGCAGGTCAAACTTGGGCGCGTCACTCGGGTCAACGCTTATCAGCTGCCATCAGCTTTTACGCTATTTTGTCCATGGCTCCGCTGTTGGTAATCGCGGTCACTATTGCTACGGCCTTCCTGGACTCAGAGTCAGTACGGCAATCGTTGCTATCTGAAACGCGCGAAGCATTGGGTGATCGCGCAGCCGAACTATTTCTGAGCATCATTGAGCACGCTTCCCGGCCCGCAACGAGCGTACCGGCAACGATAATCGCCATCCTCGTTGCCCTATATGCAGGTTCTGGTCTGTTTGGGCAGATCGTCGATTCCCTCGAAAACATTTGGGAAATTCAGCATGAAGGTCACGCCTTCAAGCTATTCCTCACCGGACGATTGACATCCATTATCGTGATGATGGTCTTCTTACTGCTTCTGTTGGTCTGGTTGGCAACTGACTCGATTCTCGGATGGTTGGCGCGGACGCAAGGATGGTTCTTGGGTTGGCCATTTATCAGCATCATAGCGTCCACCCTTTTCGCCACATTTGTATTTGCACTAACGTTCAAAAGTATTCCGCGGGGGCGGACACTTTGGCGCGAAGTTTGGCCCGGCGCAATCGTCACGGGACTGGGCTTCAGCATCGCCAAATTTGCTTTGAGTCTCTACTTCACTTACAGCGGCGTCGCATCAGCTTATGGCTCGGCAGGTGCCCTCGTCGTGATTTTGCTCTGGATCTACTATTGTGCCCAGATCTTCTTCTATGGTGCAGAAGTGACCCGGGAAGTGGTCGCCAGAAGAAAACCTAAGAAGATCGCGCTGCGGCCGACGCCTTGATTCCCCAACGTATTCCCACAGCTAGAAGGAGCCAGATAGGTGAAAATACTAGCAGCCACATACCGAGCGAAACCGCCTTTTGGAAGACCTCAATGCCGGCGGACCATGCTGCAGCCCAGCTGTTTTGGAACCAGTTTGCGTTTTTTGATGAGGCAGCAATGGCAGAAGGCTGCTGCTTCAAAGTCAGCTCGATGGTTGAATACGCAGCTTGGTCCGCCAAAACCTTTCGCTGAGCGACCTGACTCTCGATCTCACCTCTTACTCTCGTGATTTCAGAATTCAATGTGATCGAATCGTCAAGATTCTTGGCCCTCCTCAGCATGTTCCGCAGTACTTCTTCCTGAGCCAACATCGTCTTGGTCCTGGCGCCGAAATCAGCAAGCTGTGAGGTGACATCCTGGGCCATGACTTCCTTGCCCGTTCGATCACCTAGTTTTTCGAACGCTTCCAAGGCACTTTCAAACTGACTGATCGGAATCCTGATCGTCATTGCAATCGACGCATCGGGACCCGCCAGATCGCTGCTTTTGAGGTGGTCTACCCTGCCTCCCAGTTCTCGCGTGACATGATTGGCTGCACGTTCGGCCTTTTCGAGCGCCTCAACTTCAATAGTCAATGAGCCAGAGCGCACGATGTCGCGGTTCATCCGCACAGAATTAATGGATGTTTGTTGGTTCCGCCCTCCAGGACCAATGTTGGCTTCGGTTGGTTCGTTTGCGGAGGTGTCAAGGACTCCTGCCGAGCAGCCAAAGACGACGACGCCGGTCATAACCGAAAGGGCCAATTTGCTTATCTGAGGCAATTTCATGTTCGTAAGCAACATCCGTAAGCGAATCATGTGGGTCCCGGTTTTCTCAGACCGGGCAAAATGAAGACTCAATGCGCGTGATCATGCTTTCGTGGGAGTATCCGCCTAGAATCGTTGGGGGTATAAGCCCCCACGTGTATGAGCTATCTCAACAGCTCGCCGCCAAAGGAGTCGAAG
The DNA here is from genome assembly GCA_946478935.1 of uncultured Armatimonadota bacterium. The sequence goes on along the minus strand of CAMLEL010000003.1, from coordinate 12,073 downwards.
TTCACGTCGTGACCAAGGCTACTCCGAACGCGGCCGATGAGGAAGTCGAACTGAGCGGCGTGAACGTACATCGAGTCCATCTTCAAGGAACTCCAAATGATTTCTTGCACGAGATTCAGCTCCTCAATCTGGCTACCGAGCAGCGAGTCCGGCGGTTGCTGGAGGATTGGCGACCGGGAGGCGCTCCGACCCTCTTTCATGCGCACGATTGGCTCAGCCTCGATGCAGCAAGGGAGCTCAAGTACGATTACAAGCTCCCAATTGTGGCCACCGTCCACGCCACTGAAACTGGCCGACATGGGGGTATTTACACGAATACATCCCGATACATCCATGAGCAGGAGTATTGGCTGACCTACGAGGCCTGGCGAGTGATTGTTTGCTCGGAGTTCATGAAGGGAGAGGTATCCAGAATCTTCGACACGCCGCAAGACAAAGTGGATGTGATTTTCAACGGTGTGGATGCCTCGAAGTTTGAATTCAAATGGTCCGAATCTGAACGCCTTGCCCACAGATCAAAACTTGCCCTCCCCACCGAAAAAATTGTGATCTTCGTGGGCCGCTTCGTCCGCGAGAAAGGCATCCAGGTTTTGCTTAATGCCGCCAGTGTCATCCTCGCTCAAGAGCCCAACACGAAGTTCTTGATCGTTGGCGGCGGACACAAAGAAAAGCTGGAGCGATTTGTCCAGTGGGCGGGACTTGATGACAAAGTTCTCTTCACTGGATTTATGGCGAATCGGTCGCTACACATGCTCTACCGATGCGCCGATGTGGCGGTCTTTCCTTCCCTTTACGAGCCATTCGGGATCGTGGCGTTGGAAGCAATGGCGGCTGGAACGCCCGTTGTCACCTCGGATGCGGGGGGTTTAAAGGAGGTCGTGATCCATAACGAGACGGGGACGACGAGCTTCGCGAACGATGCGGAATCGCTTGCCTGGGCCATCCTCCAAGTGCTGCAAGATCCAGCCAGGGCCGAACGGCTGATGGAGAATGCGCGGTTGAGGCTCGACGAGGACTTCGACTGGTCGTCGTTAGCTGATCAAACCCGAGAGGTCTATGATCGCGTATGGCAGGAATTCTTGGACTCTTACTGGTTCGAAAACACCCTTTGGTCGGTCTCACCCGGCGCCGATGAACGTGCTGAGAGCCTTCATATTCGTGAAAAAGCGGATGCGATTGCGACTGTGGAAAGACCAATGCCTGCTGGCGGATCAATTCTTCATCGACCCGAGGAGCTCGATGAAATCGAATCGACCTAAGTTCCACCAACGAGGCGTCCAAATTGATGGATCGCCACCGCTGCGATGTATGCAAGCGTGGTCATATAGAAGAAAACAAAGACTGGCCACTTCCAACTGTTCGTTTCTCGCTTGATCGCCGCCAAGGTTGAACTGCATTGACAACACAGTGCGAAGAAAACCATGAGCCCGATCGCCGTCCAAAGGTTCATCAAGGGCCGCCCGTCTGGCCACTTGGCTTCGGCGATTGCGGTTCGCAAGTCCGACGATTCCTCGTCGACATCTCCACCGGTGCTGAAGATGATGCCTAAGGATGGGACAACTGTTTCACGCGCTGGAAATGCCGATAAAACAGCCGTCGTAATCCGCCAATCGAAGCCAGCCGGGATGAAAACGGGTTCCAAGAAGCGGCCGAAGCGGCCCAGGTAGGAGTTTTGAAGCTGGGTCTGGTCGACATGTTTGGCCTGGGACGCTTCGAAGTCCTCACTCGACAGCGACTTTCCACTGGCAACCCAGTTTTGTCGAAATTCGGTTTCCAATTGCACGGAATTCGACCTCGGGAAATATGCGGCCGCCCAAATGATAATGGACATGACAACGATGATCGTTCCGGCTGTCTTGACGAAGACTTTGCCGCGAAAATACATTGCCAGCCAAACATCTTTCCACTTGGGCCATTGGTATGGAGGGAGTTCCAGAAGGAACGGGAGGCGCTTCCCTTTCAGAACCTTGCGGTTGAGAACCCAGACAATCGGGATGGAAATGACCAATCCCACCATGTGCATAGCGAATAAGGCAACACCTGCCCAGACGGGACCGAATTTCGGCTCCACAAAGACCCCGATCAAGAGCAGGTAAACCGGCAGTCTTGCCGAACAGCTCATCAGCGGAGCGACCAAAATCGTTGCCAGCCGAGCCTTTGCGTCGGGCATCACTCGGGCTGCCATGATGCCAGGAATTGCGCAGGCGAAGCTTGAAAGTAGGGGTATGAATGCCCGACCATTGAGGCCGCACCACCCCAAGAGCCGGTCCATCATAAAGGCCGCCCGAGCCAAGTAACCTGTTCCTTCCAAGAGAGCGATGAAGAAGAACAGCACCACGATTTGTGGTAGGAAAACCAATACGCCGCCAACTCCCGCGATCAACCCATCGATCACCAGAGATTGAAGAACTGGAAAACCAGCAAGTTGTGGGGAGACCCACTGCCCGACTTGGTCAAACACCCACTCGATTCCATCCATCAGAGGACCTGAAAAGCTGTAAATGGATTGGAAAACCAGGTACATGACCGCCAAGAAGATCCCAAATCCCCAAAATCGGTTAGTCAATATGGCGTCGATACGATCAGTGATGCTCTTTTTCGGCGGCTGCGTCGGTTTGGTGAGGACTTCGTTCGTTAATCGCGTTGCCCAAGCGTAGCGGTCGTGGGTGCTCGTCTCCAATTCCGTGGCAGGATTGTCTCGGACGGCTTCGGAAGCAGCTTGGTACTCATCTTCAATTTCCGGAAAATCCCGCGCGTAAGTTTCGATGGCGGAGTTTTCAGAACGAAGCATTGCGAACAACTCAGCTCGCGGAATGTCTTCACCGATCCTTGCGATCCGTTCGCGAAGCTGCTCGACCTTCTCGATTGCCACATCGCTCTCGCCAAACACCAATTTGGGAATCCGAGGTTGAGCCAAGTTGCGACTGATCGCGGTTTTCAAGGCTTCAATTCCCTTGTCCTTGTGACCTACGACGGGGACGACTTCCGCATCCAGAAGGTCCGATAGCGCCTTTGTGTCTAATTGCAGTCGTTGCCGATCGAGCCGGTCGACCATAGCCAGGGCAATCAGCACAGGGAGTCCAAGATCGGCAATCTGGCTATAGAGGAATAAGTTCCGCTCAAGGTTTGAAGCATCGATGACACAAACCAGAAGATCGGGCCGTACTTCACCGGGAACTGCCCCCTTTATGGCCTCTGAAGCAACTCGCTCGTCTTCAGAAACGGCCTTCAAGCTGTAGAGCCCGGGAATGTCGATGCACTCAATCTTTTCACCATCGACATTGAGAGTGCCCGTCACGCGTTCGACGGTAACTCCGGGATAGTTTCCGACTTTCTGGTGAGAGCCCGTAAGAGCGTTGAAGAGGGTGGTCTTACCCGCGTTGGGATTTCCAACGATGGCTACCGTCGCAGTTTTTGGCGTTGCTTGAAGCATGGCGCGGATTAGCCCGCGAGTTCCAACATGAAACCGCCCGTCTCACCTTTGCGCAGGCAGAGCCTGTATCCACGTAGATCGATTTCAATTGGATCGCCGAAAGGCGCGACCTTGACCACGCGAAAAACCGTTCCAACGGTTAGCCCCATTTCTTCCAGGCGGCGGCAGTCTACACTCGTTCCTTCAACGGAATGGACCCTTACCGTCATGCCTTGCTTGAGATCGGAGAAAGTCATGCTTGGACCGCTTAACACGGACATGCCTTTAATCTACCCAAAAAAGTAAAGTTTCGAATAGGCATGCTTTTTATTCGCTCAACGTGTGATTACTTTAAACAGTGACGGATCAACTTTGCCATTGGGCACGAGCGAAACGTCCCACTGACTGGTGATTCGCATCGTCCGCGGATTGTCACCCTGTTCGACGGCCACCGTCATTTGCTCGATGTATTGAACCAGGTCGCCTTCCGCGGTGATCGCCATCTGGTACTTGCCAGAAGTTGGGGCTCCGGCATACTGTCGAAAATCTCCGGTGATGATCGTTGCCTGCTTGCCATTGAATTCCCGAGATCCAGTGGCCGCGTAATTGACCCATTGGGCTCGGCGATACACGAGATCGGTTCGCCCAGCGATCGCGATATCGAGCGGCATTGATCGATCCCCGATGCTCTTGCTCGAGGCCGAATAGATCGACGCTAAGTCATGCTTAACGCGTACCCGGGGATTGTCCACAGGCTCAACCAACCGTAGCCCGGGTGCAGATGCGAATCGATCGTTGGGAACATTGTATGAAAAAAGCTTGCCATCGCTCGTTACAAGCCACTGAGATGGCTGCTCAGGATCTGGGTTCGAGACGTTCTTTTGCTGGCGAATGTAGAGCTTGGCGGGACGCTCGTACTGGATGGCGGTGTCCAACGTTGCCGACCCAGTATCCGCTTTCACCGTCAGCTTTACTGTTCCAGTCAAAGTTTGTGCGGCGTGGTATCTCGCCATCATCCTTTCGATTAGTTCCTTGGCGGAACCCCCTTGGGGTGGGGTCACCGCAAGCGTGAGCATGCTGATGGCTTGAAGTAGCATCGGGTCAGTTTCCTCTCTTCCAGTTCACATCTGGGACGTTTAATGACTGATTAAGGGTTCGCGCGGCGACAAATAGCCAATCAGCCAGCCGATTCAAATAGATACGCGCTTCGCTTCGAATATGCGCCGATTCATGCAAAGCCAAGACGCTACGTTCTGCCCTGCGGCACATGGCACGGGCAACGTGCGCTCTGGCCGCCGGTTCGGAGCCTCCCGGCAATACGAAGTTCCTCAGTTCTGGAAGCTTTGAGCTCATCGTATCCATCGATTTCTCCAACTCCTTGATGTGCTGGTCATCAAGGGTCTCGAATCTGCTCTCACCTGGCGACGCAAGTTCCGCACCAAGCTCAAATAGCGCATTTTGAATCGATTGGAACTGACTGTCGAACTCCCCTGCGGCAGCGACCCTAAGGAGCCCGATCCAGGCATTGAGCTCGTCCACGTCACCAATAGCATGGATGCGAATATCTGTTTTCCGAATTCTCACGCCGCCAACCAGGCCCGTTTCGCCAGCGTCGCCTGTCTTTGTGTAAATTTTCACTTCCCAGACCTGAGCACCATCCAGGCAAAGATCGGCAAGTTCTTGGCTTTCGAGATCTTTTTCGGATTGAGAATGAGCCGCCACAGCCATTCCAACCTCATTGCTTGGAATAACTTTGGCGCTCGTTTTGCACGTCCGGAAAAGACGTCGAACGAACCGCCAACTCCCATCGCAACAGGGGCATTAATGATGGCCTGCGTGGCGCGAATAAACTTCTCTTGCCGTGGGATGCCCATCGCCACGAAAAGGAAATCTGGCTTTAACTGGGCTACTTCTTGAGCGACAATGGAATCGCTTTCGGGAGGAAAATAGCCGTGGCGCGAGCCGACGATGTTGCATCCGGGATGCTTCAGGCGAAGCTTTTCAGCCGCCAAGTCCGCCACCCCCGGGGCAGCGCCCAGAAAGTAAATACGATAGCCCTTGTCCGCGCTCAGCGCGCAGATTCGATCCACAAGATCGACTCCGCTCACTCGCCTGGAAATGGGCATCCCTTTTCGCTTCGCCGCCCAAAGCACTCCGACACTGTCTGGAGTCCGCAAGTCTGCTTTGGTAAAAATCTCCCGCCATTCTGCGTCAGATTGCGCTTGAACGATGCCCGCAGCGTCTGCCGTAACGACGAGGTGGGGCTTTTGCTCCAGTACGAACAATTCCAAGAGGGACATCGTCTGATCCATGTCCAATCGATCCACCGGCATCCCAAGGATGCAGACTGGCTCCGGTCGGACAATTTCAGATTGGAGCGTCATTCTCGAGTTCTCATTGTACCAGCGACCAATTTATTGGCCAGATAACTCATCGCTGTGAGCAATTCTTGCCAATCAAACGTAGCCATAACAGACGAGAATGAGACACAATCGAATCCCCCGGATAAGCTTGCGCGAATTGCGCCAGCAACATCGTGTGTCATACGTGGAGGTATGAGTGAATCGAAAAGCATTTACCCTTATTGAGTTGCTGGTTGTGATCGCCATCATCGCGATCCTCGCAGCAATCCTATTCCCTGTCTTTGCCAAGGCGAAAGAAGCAGCGAAGAAGACAGCGGCATTGAGCAACGTCAAGCAGAACGCAACCGCCGTCATCATGTACAACACGGACCACGATGGCAATTTCGCCATGGTCGCGTATATGGCAAATGGTAACGGAACCATCCCAGGGACTGGAAACCAGGTCGTTTCCGTCTTTGATGCGATCATTCCCTACACCAAAAACAAAGACATCTTCACTTCCCCAGGTGAGCCCAAGGCCATTTACTGGAGCGATTCTCCTCAAACGACAACATCCATCCTCGGTAGCTTGTCTGGTGGAGCTTGGCAGTCAACTGCGGATATTCGGTACGCAAGCTTTGCCCCCAACTTCCGACTGTTCGAAGATACTGCGGTCCTCGCACCATTTGGTGCCCAGCATCCCGTTCGCAACGAAGGTTCCCTGCCCGATCCTGTGAACACGACGATGTTCTACGACGCACGGTACAACCGTGCGGGTGTCATCAATCAGGACGCTCCCGTTGGCAGCCCCTATCGGCAACCGGCTTTGCCCTTTAGCAGATTCAACTTCCCCGGCGTCGGTCGGTACAGCGACACATTCGTCGTGAATTTCGCAGACGGTCATGCCAAAGCATTCAACAAGAAAGCCAACATCAACGTCTTCGCTCCCGAAGCAGGTGTCCAGACACAGGTTTACTTCTTCCCGTATGACCTGAACGGTATTCCTGAGGTGGTTGCGGAACTGAATCCGTAAAGAGGATTGAAACGAACTGAGCGCCCGTTTCACGATTGAGTGGACGGGCGACTCTCTCTCCAGACCTACCCCATCGAGTACGAAACGGTATGCTTGAACCTGTATGACGGCAACCGGCACGGCGACAAAGGTCAGACTTAAAGTCTCGAGGCGCGCCACTGAAGCATCCGATTCACATTGGCACACGTTTGAAATCCCTTATCGGGAAAAAATGAACGTTATCTCGGCTCTCATTGAGATCCAAAAATCACCGACGACAGCTGATGGCGAAACCGTCAAGCCCCCTGCTTGGGAAGCTGCATGCTTGGAGGAAGTGTGCGGCTCGTGCACGATGAACATCAATGGCGGCGTACGCCAAGCATGCACAGCCCTAATTGAGGATGTGGGAGAACTGGTTGGAGATACCTACATGGTCACGCTTGAGCCCATGAAGAAGTTTCCGGTGGTTCGTGACTTGATCGTGGACCGCAGCCGGATGTTCCTAAACCTCAAGCAGGCTAAGGCATGGGTTCCGATCGACGGCAGTTACGACCTCGGAATGGCCCAACCACAGGATGACGGCATCAGGCAGCTTCGATACGCCCTCAGTAGATGCATGACTTGCGGATGCTGCGTTGAGGCATGCCCGCAGGTAAACGAGAAATCTACGTTTGCAGGACCGGCAATCTTGGGACAGACGTTGCTTTTCAATCTCCACCCAATTGGGCAAAACCTTCAGGAAGACCGATTTGAGTACATCACCTCTGAAGAAGGAATCACTGGCTGCGGCAATGCTCAAAACTGCGTCAAGGTGTGTCCCAAGGGCGTGCCTTTGACACGGGCCATCGCTCAGCTCAATCGGGATACCACCGGCTACAAATTGCGTAAGTGGCTGGGTATGGGGAACTAACGACCGGTAAACTCGAACGTCAGATAGATTATGAAACCAGCAGTTCTTCTTTTCGGCCTCCTCGCTACCTTGGGCTTCGTTTCGTTCCAGGCGCCAGATCCGACGATCAAGGTCGATGCTCCGCCCAAACAGGTGGCCGCCGGAAGCAAACTGACTCTCAATGTAAATCTCACCTTTGCTTCTGGGTTGCATGGATATCAGAATCCTCCTGCCAGTGACTATGAAATCCCTGTCACCGTCAAGGTCGAGGGCAAAGAGTTTAAAGTCGTAAAAGTCGCCTATCCGGCAGGTGAGGATGCAAGTGTCGGTGGGATGGAAAAGCCCACGAAGACCTATGCTGGCAAAGTGAAGATTCCAGTGACCGTGACGGTGCCGACCAAGCCGGGTGTACGGACTCTTAAGATCGTTGCAAGCTACCAACAGTGTGACGATTCCACTTGCTTTCCTCCGAGCGATGTCTCGACGACGCTAAAAGTGAACGTCGTCAAAAAGGTCACCAAGGGTTGAAGGTTCGAGACCTTGAAATAGGTCCGAATCGCTTGACCCTGATCGCCGGTCCATGCCTCGCCGAATCCGCCGAGCTATGCCTCCAAGTGGCTGAAAAGATGCAGACGCTCTCTGCGGAATTCGGCTTGAATTACATCTTCAAAGCCTCCTTTGACAAGGCTAATCGTACGTCGGGGAACACGACTCGTGGATTTGGTATGGACGAGGGTCTGCGCATCCTTCAGCAGGTGGCAGACACCTTCGACGTGCCCACGACGACAGACGTTCACTTACCTGATCAAGCAGACAAGGTCGCGCAAACGGTTGACCTCCTGCAAGTGCCAGCGTTTCTATGCCGTCAAACGGACCTGCTTGAAGCTTGTGCCGCCACAAGTAAGCCCGTAAACGTCAAGAAGGGGCAATTTCTGGCTCCCCATGATGCAAAGAACATCGTCGATAAGCTTCAGCTATACGGTGCAAAAGGCGCCATGTTGACTGAACGGGGAACGACGTTTGGATACAACATGCTCGTAGTTGACATGCCAGGCTTGGAGATTATGAGATCTTTTGGCGTGCCAGTTTGCTTTGATGCAACCCACTCGGCCCAGCGCCCGGGTGGATCAGGAACGAGCAGCGGAGGCAATCGCGATCAGATCCCCGCATTGTCGCGTGCTGCCGTCGCGGTGGGAGTTGATGCGATCTTTATGGAAGTCCATCCCGACCCTGACCGGGCGCTGTCAGACGCTGCAACGCAATGGCCACTCGCCAAGGCGCGGGAACTTCTATCAAGTTTAGTTGCAATCGATCGCGCTAGACGGTCGCCCGCCTAACGACGGGCTACCGCGCTGACTTTCGACTTCCCGTCCTGAAGAAACTTGACAAATTCTTGTGCATTGTCAGTCGATCCCGGGAATTGGCTGACAACTTCCCCATTTGGCTTGAGAACAACATAAACTGGCAGCGTCACACTGCCGGTTAGCGCCTGTTGGAGCTTTTGATTCTCTTTGTGGATGGCCTCTTTGCCATCTGTATAAAGTTCGACTAAGACCATCTCATCGAGCTCCTGCTTGACTTCTGATCTGGGAAACATGTTTTGCTCCATATCGCGGCAGTTCGTGCACGTATAGCCGGTAAAGTTCACAAAGACAGGCTTTCCCTTCTCTCTTGCCAAGATAAGGGCCTCCTCGTAACTCTCACCCCATGCAAGCAGACCCTGCTTGCGATCTTCCTTGTTCTTATAGGGATAAGGATCTGGCGGGAGCAAAGCGCCAATCTTGCCCAGACTGAAGCCTTCAATGGCCGCAAGACACATCACGCCGGCAACCAACGTGGCAACACCGAATCCACGTCGCAGCCACCCAATCTTCACAGTTCCAGAATCGCTGGGTAGTCGGAACCAGCCCAATAGATAGGCCGCTCCCATGGCTGCAAGGGTGAACCAAATTGCCAACGCGATTGGTTTCGTGATGAGGCCCCACTGGTACACCACGTCGATATTGGACAGGAATTTGACCGCAAAGGCCAGTTCAAAAAAGCCCATGAACACCTTCACGGTATTCATCCAGGTGCCGGACTTGGGAAGCCTGCTCAAGAAACTTGGGAAGAGCGCCAATAGGAAGAACGGAAAGGCGAACGTCGTGCTGAACACCAGCATTCCAAGGAACGGTCGCCAGAGATCACCCTTGGCCGCTGAGACGAGTAGAGCGCCTACGACTGGCACTGTACAGGTAAAGCTCGTAAGAGTGAAAGTCAAGCCCATCAAGATCGGACCGACAATGCCACCTACTTTAGATTTGGAATTGACCTTGTTCACCAAGCCGCTCGGCAAGGCGATTTCGAACATGCCGAACAGCGAGAACGCCAGCGCAACGAAGACGAGGAACATCGCCCCATTCACCCAAGCATTCGTTGCCAGGTCTTGAATACCGGTTGCCCCAAACAGGATTGTTACCAGCAGACCGAGGCCGGTAAAGGTTCCAATGATTCCGAGGCAGTAAGCGAGTGCGCCAGCGTAGTTCGTTTTTCGTTCTTCGCCCGGCTTCTTCTTGGAAAAGAAGCTGACCGTCACCGGAATCATTGGGAAAACGCACGGAAACAGCAAGGCTCCCAATCCACCAACGAAGCAGAACAGCAGGTACGCGCCCAGTGACATATCATCGGGCTTGGTTTGACCCGTTGGCGCAGGCTCGCGCTGCGCTGCGACGGGAGAAGCTTGGACTGGCTGATTGGGGACTCCGGTGAGCGCCGCCAATCGTGGCTCGCGGGCCTCACCAGGCAGGACGTCGAACGCCACCTTCAATGCTTGATCGATCCGTGGAATGTCGCACAGACCCTTCTTGCAGACCTGATAGGTGTAGGCGACCTCAGCCTGAACCTTGCCGGTGACGCCTTCTTTCACCTTGATCGGCAAGGAAAAGACGACTTCGTTCTCGTAATACTCGACCGTAAGATCGTTGAAGTTCTTATCGACCTTTTCGAGAGGTTTGGGGGTTACGAGGTCAGCATTGGTCTCAAGATTAGGATTGGGTTTCAGCTTGATCTCGGTGCTGGTTGGAAATGTGTCAAGAGGATTATCGCTCTTGAATACCTTGGTGCCATAGAGATACCAAGGTTCGTCGATCTCAACCCGGATGAGGATTCGACCAGATTCACCTGCTCGGATGTCCGTGGGTTCAATGGACGCGGACCACTTCGCATATTCCTTACCCTGCCCAAGCGCCCCCGCGACGAGTGTCAGGAGTGCCGCAAAAAATACAAGAAACCGTGATCTCACCATCATTACTTCGTTCGTACTAAAGCTCAGCGTTCCCTACTTGGTTCCCGAAGACCTATCTGGACTCCAAAACCTTACGAAAAACAGCTTCGATTCGCTCGGCCATTTTGGGAATCGTATATTCTGAGCGTTGAATCTCCCGGGCCCGTTCGCCTATTTTGGCCAAATTTGCCCGATCCTTTCTCAACCGACTCAGGACCTGTGCTAACTCTGCCGACTGTTCTTTCTCAAAGAGCCAGCCTGTTTCTCCTTCAACGACAACCTCTGGAATGCCCCCGGACCGTGCCCCGACTACAGGTTTGCCAAGGGACATCGCTTCCAAAACTGAATAGGGAAACGCTTCATTCCAGCGACTCGGTACGCATACCACGTCGACGTCGCTCATGGCTTCCATCACGTTTCCGACGTGGCCGCAAAACTCAACTTGGGAGGCAACTCCTTTCTCGTTCGCTGTGCGCTCAAGATCACGACGAGCCGGACCGTCTCCATATATTCGAACCTTGATCCCATCAAGCCCTTGTACCGCATCGATCAAGAGATCCACTCCTTTCTCAGGAACGAGGCGTCCAAACGATCCCACAATCAATTCTGAGTGGGGAGCGCAAGCAGTCAACTCGGGGCACACGGCAACGCCTGCCTTGGCCACCGTCATCATAGATTTGGGAATACCCGAGTGATTCAACGCCTCTTGAACTGCGTTTGAGACTGGGATGATGTGATCATAAAGTGCTCGGTATCGCCGCACGCGACGCCTCTTCCAAGGCAAGACCAAGTGGCGGGTCATGACCAGTTTTGCCGAGCAGGATCTCTTGAGAGCAACTGCTGGCACAATGAAATCGGGACTGAAGTGGATATGCGCGATGTCCGGGGAGAGTTGTTTTCCGATACGATAAAACGCGAGCAGCGTGCGCGGAGAATACTTGGCACGATTGGCGATCAATACGTCCCGCGCTGATTTTTGATCCAGCGGCGATCCTGTTGGGCAAGCCACGATGACTTCGTGTCCGAGCTCGCTAAGGCCCTCATCGAGGAAGTGGACATATCGCTCGATGCCCCCCCACTCGAATAGCGAACTCGCCACTTCCAGAACTTTCATCCCATGTTTTCTACGAGCCAGGCCCGGTTTTTATCCACCATG
>CAMLEL010000002.1 GCA_946478935.1 uncultured Armatimonadota bacterium | reverse complement strand
TAACGTCGTGGTGGAGGATGACGTGACCATGGCCAACGGCGTTGGGGTTTCAGGACACTGCACCATCGAAAAGCTGGCGACTTTGGGCGGGATGGTCGGCTTGCATCAGTGGGTGAGAGTTGGAAAGGTGGCCATGATCGGCGGAATGTCGGGAACGAGTCGGGACGTGCCTCCATTCATGATCGTCGAAGGCAGGGACTGTGAAGTGCGGGACATCAACGCCGTGGGACTGCGGCGGTACGGCATCTCAGCGGATGGCCGCATGGCCCTGCACAAAGCTTGTAAGTTGCTGTACAAGTCCAAACTTGGCCTAACCAACGCCATCGAGACCGTGCGCCGCGAGATACCCATCACTGAAGAAGTCCAATATCTCATCGACTTTGAACTACGGCGCTTCAAGGGCAAGAACGGTCGCGGCGATCAGCCTTAAGGAAGCTTGCACGACGGGTTTGTCGCAACGACGGAAATCTATACTTCTCCCATGCGCATCTTCCTCTCGGCCGGTGAAGCTTCAGGCGACGCCTACGGAGCTGCACTGGTAAGAGAGATTCGTGCGCAGTGCGATTCGCGGCAACTTTCGTTCGAAGGTATCGGCGGACCCAAGCTCAAAGCAGAAGGCGTGACGCTCTACGCCGATTCCTCGCACTGGGGTGCGATCAGCATCGTCCAAGCCGCCAAGGTCTTTTGGAAGGTTTTCACCACCCTTCACAAACTCAAACACAACCTCCGGGAGGGCAAGCCCGGGCTGTTGATCGCGATCGATTTCGGATACGCCAATATTCGCCTTTGCCGCTATGCAAAGAAGTTCGGATGGAAGGTTTTGTACTTCGTTCCCCCCGGGTCTTGGCGACGCGATCGGCAAGGCAAAGACCTTCCGGAGATTGCCGATGAGATCGTGACGCCTTTCTCCTGGTCGGCGGAAATTTTGGCGAAGATGGGGGCCAAGGCGCACTGGTTCGGGCACCCCATCAAACAATTGATCGACGAGCAAAAATCGGTCAGTTCTGAGCCGCGCACAACAGTGGCAGTGCTTCCCGGGAGCCGCAAACATGAATTGGAAATGAACCTTCCCGTCATCGCCGAAGCGGTTGCCGGTTTAGATGCGGGCCTTGAATTTGCCCTGGCTCCCACGGTCGATCTGCAGTACTTCAGAACCGAGTGGAACCGGCTTGCACCTGGAAGAGAAGACCTGTTTACGGTCGGTGATACCTATGGGGTCCTTCAAAGAGCTCGAGCCGGCATCATCTGCTCCGGCACCGCGACGTTGGAGGCGGCATTATGCAAGTGCCCGATGGTCGTCGTTTACAAGCTATCACCCGCCATGGTGCGAGAGGCGAAGATCATTCGCATGAAAAGACCCAAGTTCATTGCCCTGCCCAACATCCTTATGGACCGAGAAATCGTGCCGGAGATTGCCGGAGAAGATGTACGTCCGGAGGAAGTGCGGAAGCAATTGGACTTGCTATTGTCCGGAGACCAAGCCCGCGGAAAGCAACTTCAGGAATTTGAGATTCTGGATCAAACGCTCGGGCCAAATAATGCTATCAGCAAGACGGCTGAGTTGGTATCGCAGATGCTGTCGGACTAGGTCCGCACGGGCGGTCGTCATAATAAATCCCATGTCTGCGCCTGCCGCTCCTGCTCCCCCACAAGTTCGTTGGGACCTTTCCGCGTTGTTCTCCGGAATTGATGATCCAAAGATTCCTGAGACTTGGAAGTGGGTGAACGATGCCGCAGAAAAGTTTGCCGAGAACTACAGAGGCAAGATTGAGAATCCGGACCTGACCGCGGAGACGTTGGCGGCTGCTCTCCTCGAGTACGAAAACATTGCCACCCAATATGCGAAACCGATCGGATTTGCGCATCTGCTCTTCGCTGCCGACACCGGCGATCCAAAACTTGGCGCCTTCATGCAGAAGCAGATGGAGCAAGGAACTGAGATCAACGTCAAGTTGATGTTCTTCGATCTGGAATTGATGGCCGCCCCCGAAGAGACAATTGCTCGCATCATCCAAGACGCGAAGCTGGCCAACTTCCGGCACTACATTCAGGTGGTTCGGACCTTCAGCGACCATCGCTTGACCGAACCCGAAGAAATTATCCTCGAGGAAACCGCCAACACCGGAAACCGGGCATGGGAGCGGCTCTTTGAAGAAGTCACTTCAAATCACGTCTACAAGCTCAGACGGCCTCAGAGTGAAGACATTGAAGAGGTTTCACAGGAAGAACTTCTGAATCTCCTTCGAGATCCGGATCGCTCGATCCGACAAGCCGCCGCCGATTCTTTCACCGATGGGCTGAAGGAAATGGAACGCGTGCTCGTTTTCACCTACAACAATCTGATTCAGGACAAGGCGGTGGGCGATCGACTCCGCCAATACGACTATCCCGAACAGAGTCGGCACCTGGCGAACGAATTGGAGAAGGAAACGGTGGAATTGGTCGTTTCAACCTGTCGCGAGAATTACGGACTGGTTGAACGGTTCTACAACGTCAAGCGAGAAATTTTAGGTCTGCCGGAGCTTACGCACATCGACCGATACGCTCCGCTGTTTGAAGCTGAAGAGCCGGTGGAATGGTCGGTGGCCAAGCGTATCGTGTTGGAAGCTTTCGGGCAGTTCAGTTCCGAGATGGAAGCGCGAGCAAAAGAGTTCTTCGATAAGAACTGGATCGACGCTGAGCCGCGCAAGGGTAAGCGAGGAGGGGCATTCTGTGCCTACAACACGCCCGACACTCATCCGGTAATGCTTCAGAGCTACCTGAACAAAGCCGACGACGTGATGACGCTTGCTCATGAACTGGGCCACGGCGTGCACGCTTCGCTGAGCCGTGCGCAGAGCTATTTCAACTTCCACGGCACCCTTCCCCTGGCCGAGCTTGCATCGACTTTCGGGGAGATGTTGGTGTTCGAGAAACTGGTTGCCGGTGCAACGCCTAAAGATAAGTTGGCGCTCTATGCCGGAAAGATCGAAGGCGTATTCGCAACTGTGTTCCGACAAGCGGCAATGTTTGCGTTCGAAAGTCGTTGCCACGAAGTTCGTCGCAGCGAAGGCGAACTGACTCCCGAGCAATTCGGAGATCTTTGGCAGAAGGAAATTCAGGCGATGTTTGGCAGTTCGGTCAAACTTGGCGAACAGCACCGATGCTGGTGGAGCTACGTCAGCCACTTTATATCAGTGCCTTTTTACGTGTATGCCTATTCCTTTGGCGAACTGCTCGTCTTGTCACTTTATCAAAGGGCGAAGGATGAAGGCCCGGCATTTGCCGAAAAGTACATCGCCCTGCTTCGGCTCGGCGGATCGCGCACTCCACAGGAGCTGATGGCGAACGTCGGGGTGGATTTGAACTCGCCTGAGTTTTGGCAGGGCGGAATGTCCGCTCTGGAGGGCCTGGTAGCCGAGTTCGAGCAGTTGTGGAAGGAATACCACAGCTAGCCATCTGGCATCAAAGTAAACTCAACGCCATGACCTTTGAGGGCCAAGTCATCATTGTCACCGGTGCCAGCCGGGGCATCGGAAAAGAGATCGCGCGGGCGTTCGCCCAGCAGGGCGGCAAGGTTGCGAGCGTCGCGACCAGTGAAGCCGGAGGACAGAAGACCGCGGAGGAGATAGGGAGCGGAGCCAAGGGCTACGGCTGCGATGTCAGCGATTCGGCGGCGGTCGATGCTCTGATCGAAGATGTTACAGCTGATCTTGGTACCCCAAATGTGTTGGTGAATAACGCCGGAATCACCAAGGATACGCTCATCCTCCGCATGAAGGATGAGGATTGGGACCGGGTGATGCAGGTCAACCTGAAAGGCGCATTCAACATGATCCGCGCTGTTGCCAAACCCATGATGAAGGCCCGGTATGGGCGGATTGTGAACGTGAGCAGCGTAGTGGGTCTGCACGGTGCGGCGGGTCAGGCCAACTATGCTGCCTCGAAAGCCGGTTTGATCGGCCTAACTTTGGCAACGGCGAAGGAGCTGGGATCGCGAAACATCACCTGTAACGCCATCGCTCCGGGATTCATTGAGACGGACATGACCTTGGACCTTCCAACCGACTTTCGCGAGTACGTGGAGAAAACCGCGCCCGCAGGCCGGCTGGGCACGCCGGGCGACATCGCCCCTGCGATCCTCTTCCTGGCCAGTCAGGAGGCTTCCTACATCACCGGGCAAACCCTCACGGTCGACGGTGGGCTGTTTTTGTAGATTTAAGGTCTCCAGAATGCTACGTCATCGCATCATGTTTGCCAAAAAGAGCTTGCGGTCCGTGGACCTTTGCACCACCCACCACTTTCCAGATAGAGATCTTGCGTGAACGACATAAGGTCCAATGTCACGCCAATTCCGGCGGTCCTGGTCAGCCACGAACAAATGCTCGGCTTTATTGTCAAGCCTACTACCCGCATACAAGCGGCCGTTGCTGTAGAAAACAGCTCTTGGATCACCCTTTGGTGGAGCAAATCGTAGCCATTTTCGACCATCCAAGCTGTACTCGCGCCAAGTTCGAGAGCTCTTGTCTGCGATCGTTGCAAAGTCGTAGAACACTCGTCGACTCACGAAGTCGTACAGTTTTGGTTCGGCACTAACTGGGATCGCTTTTGATGGCTTGGTTAGTACCTGCAAGCGATTAGAGATTGTATCGTAGGAAAGCACGCTCGCAGAAGATTCTGCGAACTGAACAAATCGCAGAATTCCATTGTTATAGCTGGAACCTATAGATCTTCCAACATCTAACTTTGCTCCAGCTAAAAAGGCAGAGCGGTTTGGATTTCCGCCACGTGCGGTACTAGTTATAAGGGCGCACGCCATTAATGTCTTTGCACCATCGCCGGCAGGATCCCATGCAACACCCTCGGTTGCTGTGACCAATTTGGTTCCGCTCAGAACCGCGAGAATCGTCGAAGTGTCCTTTGTCAGGCGCCATTTGGCTCGCTCTGATGCGGGCAGACGCAACCTCTCCTTCTCGATTGTGACGGAAACATCTTTGCTCTGACTAAGGTTGTAACCAACAACGCGCTTCGAAAGAGGCAGAAACGTGAAAAAGTAGAGCTGTCTCTCTCGGGTTGACCCTGAAGGTAAATCGAATTGGTGCCAACCAGCCGGAGCAGCAGCAAACAAGTTCCCTCCTCCCATAGCGCGTACCCAAATGCAGGTTCCGTCCTCTGAAACCTGAGCTTCGACATTGTGTCGAACTCCGTTCCTGGCTGGAATGTAGTCAAAGTACTGAGAAAAGCCGTTCGTCAAAGCAGAAGCAGGGATGGACGAAAGGCCACCCGGAAACGAGCTCTGGGCGACGAAAGTGCAAACTAGAAAGGTAATCATGTAATCCTCCGGTATATCGGACTCCGAAATCGTGCCAGGCGAAGACTTGAATACGCTGAGTGCCAGCACTTAGAGGAATCTCACGTTTGTAGAGAGTTTTTGTACCCCAATGGCCGACCCTTTCCGGGCTATTGCTTACACAAGTACGGACCAGACGTATCGGTAACACTTGAAGGAGGATGGGGACCAATGGCGACGCATCTGTTCGGACCACAAAATTGCCTTGATTGCATGCCGCACGCGATCCAAATGACATGTCAAGTAAGGGGAATGAAGTTGTTGTGTACGAGCATGTTAGATCCGGAGGAGAGGCGCCAAGGACTATGAGACCAATCCAAGAATCTGCCGCCCAACTTCCCTTGAATCGTGGTATTGTTCCAAGCATGTCAGCGGACACACTGGAGCGCGTAAAGAAGGTCACGGTTGAAGAACTCGGGGTCAAGGAAGAAGAGGTCGTGGAGACCGCATCTTTCACTGAGGATCTCGGCGCGGACTCACTCGACGTCGTGGAACTCGTCATGGCCTTCGAGGATGAATTCGGGATCGACATCCCCGATGAGGAAGTCGGAGAGATCAAGACCGTCGGCGACGCCGTCACGTACATCTCCAAGAAGCAGGGATGAGCGAGAGACCCGTTCCCTCTGGACGGGTCGTCATCACTGGCGTAGGGGCCGTCACGCCCTTGGGTACGGGCGTCGACAAGTTTTGGCCCCGACTCTTGGCCGGTGAAAGCGCCGTAGATCGGATTTCACTTCTCGACCCCAGCGAGTACACCACCCAAATCGCTGCCGAGGTCAAAGACTTCGTCGCCGAAGACTGGCTGGACAAGAAAGAAGCCCGAAGAATCGACCGTTTTATCGCGTTCGCCTGCGCGTCGGCGCAGATGGCAATGGACGATTCTGGGATCAAGGTGGATGACGAGCTCCGAGACGAGTTCGGCGTTTTGATCGGCTCCGGGATCGGCGGCCTCACGTACCTGGGCGACCAGCATCGCCGACAGATCGAGGGTGGCCCCAGCAAGGTCTCGCCGTTTCTCGTGCCTTACATGATTCCGGACATGGCAAGCGGCTACGTCTCCATTCTGCATGGCCTCCGTGGACCCAACACCTGTGTGGTCACGGCTTGCTCCACCGGCGCAAATGCAATCGGAGACGCCTATCACATTATCAAGCGGGGCGACGCTACGGCTATGCTCGCCGGCGGCACCGAGGCTCCGATCAACGAGCTTGGCCTGGGCGGTTTCTGCGCCGCGCGCGCCATGTCAACCCGCAACGATGAACCACAGCGCGCATCCCGCCCGTTCGACAAGGAGCGCGACGGATTCGTCATCGGCGAAGGATCGGCTGTGTTCGTGCTCGAGGACTACGACTTCGCCAAGAAACGCGGGGCCAAGATTTACGGTGAAGTGGTTGGCTACGGCATGACCGGCGACGCCTATCACATCACGCAGCCCGACCCCGATGCGGACGGCGCCTACCGGGCGCTGAAAATGGCGCTCCGAACCGCAGGAGTCCAGCCCACCGACATCGGATATATGAACGCCCACGGGACCTCCACCTATTACAATGACAAGGGTGAGACCCACGCAATCAAGCGCGCATTCGGTGATTATGCCTACAAGCTTCCGGTCAGCTCCACCAAGTCAATGATCGGCCATACGCTGGGTGCGGCAGGAGCCATCGAGGCCCTGATCTGCGTACTTGCGATGCGAGACTCAAAGCTTCCTCCGACGATCAACTATGAGAATCCCGATCCGGAGTGCGATCTGGATTACATCCCCAATCAAGCCCGCGACGCCCAGGTCGACCTCTCGATGTCAAACTCTTATGGCTTTGGCGGTCATAACGTGTCGCTCGTGCTGAAAAAGGGCGGTTAAGTTCGTCTATAGGCATTGGTGGAGTCTCTCGACACCCTCATCCAATCATTCTTGGACAACTTGGCCGTCAAGCGTTCAGGAGCGACGGTCAGTGCTTATGGTACGGACTTGGCGCAGCTGTCCCTTCACTTGGAGGGCGAATTCCGCTTGGAGCCCAATGCATTGCGCGGCTACCTTCGGACCTATGCACCGAACCCCACGAGTCGGGCGAGGAAGCTGAGCACGCTGCGGAGCTTCTGCAAGTATCTGCGTCGCATCGGGAAGCTTGTCACGGATCCGACCGAGCCGCTCGAAGCGCCGGTCCGGCGACGAGCCTTGCCGAAGGCGCTGAATCAGCAGCAAACAGAGACGCTACTGGATCAGACGGCGGATTATCGGAATGAGGCACGGGATCGGGCCATTCTGGAACTCCTCTATAGCGCCGGGCTCCGCGTCTCGGAAGTTGCCGGTTTGGATCGGTGCAGGTTGGACTTGGACCACAATTCCGTACGCGTGCTAGGGAAAGGGAACAAGGAACGGATCAGCTTTTTCGGGGAGACATGCGAGAGGGCCCTGCGCGACTATTTGGCCATCCGGCCGGATTTACAGGATGAGCCCGCGGTCTTCCTGTCATCTCGGGGGAAGCGGATCACCCGCGCTGCCATCCAACGCATTGTCAAAAAATGGGCTCTCCAAGCAGGACTCCCGGAGGATGTGTCACCGCACACCTTGCGGCATAGTTATGCGACTCATCTGCTCGATAATGGAGCAGACCTCAAGACCGTTCAACAGCTGCTGGGTCACGAATCCCTGGCGACGACCCAGATTTATACCCACATCAGCATTGAGCGGCTCAGAGCGGCAGTCCAAACCGCACATCCAAAATCTCGTCCACAAGACGCAGACGAGCCTGTATAATCTGTACCCAATAGGGGAGGGCCAAGCGCCCAGTCGATGAAGTTTCTTCTAATTACGCACGACAAGGACATTATCGAGGCGGCGCAGAAAGGTTTCCACCCGTCCGACGAGACAATCGTATTCAGTGAATGGGCTGAAGCGCTACAAAACTGCGAAGGCGCTGACATGATTTTTGTAGACCTGCTGGCAACGCTGGCGGAGCCGCACAAGATTGCCGGGTACGAGGCATTCGCATACGCCAAGATGGACAACCCTCATGCAAAGGGGATCCCTTTGGTGCTTATCTCACCCCCCGAGGACTACGAGCTTGATTTTATGGCTGGCTGGCCAGACTTTGTATTTGGGCATGTTCGGCGGCCGGTTGACTATCGAATCTTCCGGCGCGCCTCGACTTGGATTTAGCCCCAGATCAATTCCGGCCGCACAATGATCGTCTCATCCCGGTCTGGGCCGACGCTCAGGATGGCCGCCGGCGTCTGCGTGAACTCTTCCATGAAGTCCAAGTAGGCCCTCGCCTCCTTGGGCAAGTCTTCCAGCTTGCGGCAGCGCCTCAAGTCACCGGACCATCCCGGAAGTTCCGTATAGACTGGCTCGACCCGATCAAACTCAAAGGTGTTCATGGGTACATGCTGGATAACTTCACCGTCCAGTTTGTACGCGGTCGCGACCTTCACGGTTTCGAATCCGCTCAAGATGTCCAGCCGTGTGACCACAAGCCCGCTCAGGGAGTTCAGTCGGCAGGACTGCTTGAGCAGCACCAAGTCCAGCCAGCCGCATCGGCGACCTCGACCTGTGGTGGTGCCGTATTCCTTGCCGTGCTGACGAATCCATTCGCCCACGTCATCGAGCAATTCCGTTGGAAATGGCCCAGCGCCGACTCGCGTGCAGTAGGCCTTGCACACCCCAAGGACCGAATCGATCATTCTGGGGCCGATACCCGTACCGACCACCGCGCCTCCAGCCGTTGGGTGGCTGGAAGTCACATAGGGATAGGTTCCGGAATCAAGGTCGAGGAATGCGCCCTGCGCTCCCTCAAAAAGCACTCGCTTGCCGCCGTAAACTGCGTCCTGAACGATTGGATCGGTGTCGCACACGTAGGGTCGAAGGCGCTCGGCATAAGCCTGAAACTCGGCTAGTAGCGCATCGTATTCCAAGGGCTCTTTGCCAAACATGCCGAGCATGCGATTCTTAACTTGAACGACTTCGGCTAACCGGGTGGGGAAGACCGCCGGGTCCACAAACTCACCCATTCGGATGCCAATGCGAGCGACTTTGTCTTGGTAGGCCGGACCGATCCCGCGACTGGTGGTACCGATTCGGTTGGAGCCGCGAGCTTCCTCTTCCAGAGAGTCGAGCATTCGGTGATACGGAAAGACGACATGGGCCGCGCTTGAGATAAGAAGCGTTCCGAGGTCGCTCTTCTGCTCGCGTGTCCGGTCCAACTCCTCCAGCAGGCCTTTGGGGCAGACCACCATTCCACTACCAACTATGGCTGTGGTCGCAGGGTGCAGAATGCCTGCTGGGATCAGGTGGAATTTGAATTCTTGGCCCCCGGTAATAACGGTGTGCCCAGCATTGTTGCCGCCTGAATAGCGGACGACCATGTTGGCCTCCCCGCCAAGGACGTCCACGAGCTTGCCCTTCGCCTCATCGCCCCATTGGGCGCCTACGATTACCAGTGTTGGCATACTTTCTCCTCGTGCGCCCGACACACAAAAAAGCCGGCGCATCCTGGTCGAGGATCCGCCGGCCGTTTGGGCGCGTGAGCCTTATCTCAACTCAGTTATTTTACACGAGGTCTAGCGGAACAGTGGGCCCCTGTCGTTATAATAAATGTAATAACACCATGGTCAAAGTTAAAGTCACGCAGGTCGGCAATTCTCTGGGCATCATCCTTCCGAAGGAGGTGCTTAGCAAACTGGAAGTCAAAAAGGGTTCGGAAATCACCTTGGTTGAGCAGCCGAAGGGGTTTCTCATCTCGAGCTTTGACCCTGAATTTGAGAAAGCCATCGAGATCGCCCAAGAAGGAATGCTTCGTTACAAGAATGCACTCAGCGAGCTTGCGAAGTAGTGGCGGAGCCTAAATTTCTCAGCATCGAGCTTGCGTTGGTGATCCAGCAGATGCAGTTAGCGCAGTTTGGTGGAGCCGCCGGTGTTCGCGACATCGGGATGTTGGATTCGGCTTTAAGTCGCCCCGTCAATCGTTGGGCGTATGAACAGCCGTCGATCCCGAGAATGGCGGCTGACTACGCGTTTGGCATCGCTCGAAACCACCCGTTTGTCGACGGTAACAAGCGGGCGGCTTTCATGTGCGCTTACACTTTTCTGAGGATGAACGGTTACAGCTTTGGCGCAAGCGAGGCAGAAGTGATGGTCGCGATCTTGGCCCTGGCGTCAGGCGAACTCGCAGAAGCAGAATTGATTAGGTGGTTCGAATCGAACTCAATTCCTATGCCCGAGGAATAACCGAGCCTGGCCATCAAGCAGATCATTGATGGTTTCAATCATTTTGCCGGTATCGCAGCCGAGTTTGGTCAGCTCGACGTTGAATGCCGAGATGGCGTTTACCAAAGCGGGAAGCTCGTTAAAAGCAAGCCGCCGTTGATCATCGGTTGATAGAGGTGATTTGAGAACATCGTGGATCGTCACCAATGTAACATGCACTTCGACCGCAAGTTCGTAACGGCTGGGATCCTTGGAGGCCCCGTGGCTCCAGTTATCTGGGCACAGTCCCATCTTTCGCCAGCGATCGCGGAGCTCGGTGCCTTCCTTTAGGCTCAAAACCGTTTTCTTGTCCAGCTTGAGAGCGGGGTGTTTACCGTCGGGATAGCCTTTAAGCAACCCTTCCTGAAACATCCGGTCCACCGCTGGATAAGCCCAGTGGTTCTTGGGGACGTCCGGTGGCGCGCCCTTCTGAGAGCCCATAACTAGAGCGCAGATCGTAATCGCCAAACTCATGATCAATTGTAGTACGCGGCCCAAGATTTGGTGCGACAAAGTGTCACAACGACGATGTCATCGCCAAGTTGGCGAGCCAGGGGATGCTACAAGACAAACTCATTGATCAGATTCTCCAGCATCTCCTGACGGCCCGACTTCCGGTCCGGCTCTCCATGCCGCATCACATGATCTTCGAGGTCGTTCAGAGTCTTGACGCCCTTGAAAACCTTCTTGCCGAACGCCGAATCCCACTCCGCATATCGCTCGGCCACATGTGCGTCCAGCCGACCATCTTCAATGATCGCATGCGCAATTTCCAAGCCGCGTGCAAAGGCATCCATCCCACCGATGTGCGCATAGAATAGATCCACGGGATCATGGGATTGCCGCCGAACCTTCGCGTCGAAGTTCAACCCTCCGCTTGTAAACCCGCCCATCTTGAGCAACTCCAAACAGATTTGTGTGGTCAGGTAGACGCTGGTCGGAAACTGGTCGGTATCCCAACCGATTAGCTCGTCACCTGTGTTGGCGTCAATGGAACCCAGGATGCCGGCATCACGAGCGACTCGCATTTCGTGCACCATGTGATGACCTGCCAAGGTCGCGTGATTGGTTTCTAAATTTAGCTTCAGGTGGTCCATCAGTCCGAACTCCCGCAGGAAGTTCAGGCAGGCCTCTGCGCCCGAATCATATTGGTGCGTGGTCGGTTCCTTGGGTTTGGGTTCGATGTAGAACTGCCCCTTGAAGCCGATCGCCTTCGCGTGGTCGACTGCCATCCAAAGGAATCGGGCGAACTGTTCGCGCTCCCGCTTCATGTCGGTGTTGAGCAGCGTGTCGTAGCCCTCACGGCCGCCCCAGAACGTGTAACCCAGGCCGCCTAGCTCCAAAGTCGCCTCGATCGCTCGCTTTACCTGGGCGCCAGCATAGGCGAAGACGTGCGGGTCGGGATTGGTGGCGGCTCCAGCCTGATACCGTGGATGGCTGAATAGATTGGCCGTGCCCCACAGCAGTTGGATCCCTGTATCCGCCTGCTTCGCACTCGCGTGCTCCACCATCTGCTGCAAGTTGTCAACGCTCTCCTTGAACGTATTCCCTTCAGGCGCGATATCTCGATCGTGGAAGCACCAGTACTTCACGCCGAGTTTGGACATGAATTCGAACGCTGCGTCCATCGTGTCCCGGGCGCGTTGCATGGGATCGGCGGCCTTCTCCCACTCGCGTTGCATGGTGCCTACTCCAAAAGGATCCGCGCCAGTGCCTTTAAAGGTGTGCCAGTAGCAGACGGCGAAGCGCAGGTGCTCGGCCATATTCTTGCCACCGACCATTTTCGTTGGGTCGTAATGGCGGAAGGCCAGAGGATTCTTGGACTTCTTGCCTTCGTAGCGGACCTTTTCGCCAACCTCGGGGAAGTAGGACATGGTTGATTATGGTCGAAAGCTTGGACCCGCCGTCATTTGGTATTAAAAGACTTTCTGTAGTAAGGTGATTCATACATACGCGGTGGTACTACTCACCACGATGCGTTGTGTGCATTGGACCAAGATTGGATGCAGCCGAGAGTCCAATTTACAAACAGCAGACGCCAAGGCGGAGGAGATGAACAAATGGTGTTAGGTTTTGGATTAGCCGTTTTCCTTAATCTTATGTCTAATCCCCAAGTTCCGAGTTCTGGCACAAAGTATTACGACCACAGATCCCCGCCCCCAAAGGCCGAACTCGGTCGGATCAACCTGGAACAATCAGTCGCATTAAGCCGAAGGCTTATTGAAAAAGTCCATAGTAATAAGAATGCCAATGCTCGAATCGCTGCGCTTAAATTACACCCAGAAAGGGCGTACGGCATAGACCTCTATACTAAAAATCTAATTATAGAATTCGTGTCCGCAAACATTGTGTTCAACCCCGTTGACGGTCAAATTAAGTTGGGGATATTTAAGGAGATTTATAGCTCGGAGCCTAAGCTGACCCTTGACGACGCCAAGAAAAGCGCTGGAGACTACTTCCAAGTGTTTGAACCCAATTCCACTTACTTAACCAAGTTTGAAGGAATGTCAGGCATCCACTTCGAAATTTTGGTTTACAGGACCATCGATGGGATACCATTTGACAGAGGGTTGAGATGCATGATCGACGGCATGGAGGGTCGTTTGATTACCTTTAACTACAGATCATCTTATCCACTTCATGGATCCTCCAAGGTAAATGTTACAAAGGAAGCGGCCCGCGAATCTGCGGCTGAAGCGCTTGCTCGGTTTCGACCTCATTCATGGATTGAGTTTTTGCCGGAGATGACGCTATTGTTTTATTCAATTCCTCCTATTGAAAACGAGTTTATTGAAATGGATGAAGATCAGGTGTCAATCGGACATAAAGATCAGGCTATTCCTGTATATAAGTTTAGAGCACACCAGACGGCCAATCTTAATAATGCATTGAGAAGTGTAGAGGGATATTCAATTTACGTGGACGCCCGAAATGGGCGAACAATTTCAATCGAGCCTATGTTTCCCCAAAGGATTGATACAAATACTCTTACCATTAAAACGCCCAGGCCGAAAATGTGGACAGAGTTGCGTGTCCTCGCGGGCGGAAAATGGGTGAAGGTACCAAATGGCACAATGTGGATCGTAAATGTTAGTGAACCTTCCCGAGTGGGTCGGCACATTTCGATCGCAAACAAGGAGTCAGTTTGGAATGCCCACTATGATTACAAGTCCGGACTGATTTGGGACACGTTTGGGGACGGCTGGGTCGGCCAGGCAAACGCTGAGTTAAGACGCTTTCTCGAGAAAGTCAAGCCCGCTTTTCCGAGATTCGGCAAACAAAAATGAAATGGATTCGGCAAGCAAAAATGAAATAGCCCCGAGAGCCAAGGGCTCCCGGGGCTGGGCGTTGCGGACTAGCCGCCGCTGCCAGGTGACGTGGTATTCGTTCGAATCGACTCTCGCGGATTGGCCGCCCCTTGGCGATCCGCTTCGGTCACTTCCTTCACTGTGACGAAGAAGACCACTTCCGAGCGCACCTTGGTGTTGCTCGTCCGGCCGAACAACTGGCCGATGATCGGCAGATCTTTCAAGATTGGGATGCCGCCATAGCTCTTGCGATCCTGATCTTGGATCAGCCCGCCGATCGCAATGGTCTCACCGCTCTTGATCTGCACGGAGCTGGTTGCGGAGCGAACGCTGGTCTGCGGCAACTTACCGCCGCCAGGTACGTCCGTGAAGCCCTGCAGAATTGAGAGGACCGGATTGAAGTCCAACGTGATGTTGCCACCGCTGCCGACCCGTGCCGCTAGCGAGAAGTCCACACCGACGTTGATCGAGTTGGTCACGATCGTTGGACCGTTTTGGCTGTTCGTGATCGATTCCACGTACCGAACTGTATCACCGACGAAGATGTTCGAGAGAACGCCATCCGTCAGGAGGATATTGGGTCGCGCCAGAAGGTTGTTCTTCGTGGCAATCGAATCGAGGATGCCAACGATGGAGGCTGATCCGCCGCCCTTGAACCCGAGGTCGGAGCTCACGCCACCCTGTCCCGCCGCACTTCCAAGCGCTTGGTTCACTCGGAGGCTGGTCAGAGTTCCGCCGGTCAACAGACTCCAATCGAGGCCGATGCGTAGGGCATCTTCCTTGCTCAGTTCCATGACTCGGACTTCCACCGCCACCTGCTTCGGCGCGAGGTCGACCATTGCGAGGAACTCTTTGGCGCGTTCGATCTGAGCTCTGGTTCCGCGAAGCATAACCTTCATCGGAGTTCGGAAGGTCTTCACTTCCGCCGTGAACTGGGTCGTCTTGTCGGCACCCTTGGCTGCCAGGTTGGCCTTGTTGGTGTTGGCGCCGCTACCGGAACCGCTGCCGCTTCCACCGCCGCTTCCACCATTTCCGCCGCCGGATCCGCCTTCACCGCCACCGCCTGCGTTGCCACCGGCTGCTCCGCTCGTGTTGTCGGCCTGACCGGAAGAGAACGTGGCGTCGTGGGTGTATTGGATACCCGTCAAAGGATCGACTGGAGGAGGCAGGATCGTAGCCTTGAGGCCAGCGATCGAACCCATCAGCTCGACAGCTGCGACCTGCGGCTTGATGAATTTCAGATCCACGACTTCATAGAACGTGGCGCCGCCTTGGGGCATGCTGTCCAGGTTCTGGAACATCGTCAGAAGTTGATCAACCATGTCCGCTCGACCGGAGAGGACGATCGTCTGCGTGCTGGACGAAGTTCGAGGCGTCGCATTGACTTGAACGTCCCTGAAGCTGATGCCCTGCTTCTTCAGCGCATCGAGCATCTCTTCCGCCAAGATTCCCTTGGGTTCGTAGGAGCGCTGAACTCGGCCTGTGCCCTGGCTCATCTTGATGCCCATGGCTCCGCAGATCTGACTGTCGATCGCCTTGATCATCCGCTCGACTTCATCCATCCGGTTGGGCGTTCCCACCACCACGATGTAGTCATCGCGCTTGGTTCCGGTCGCGCTCGTGTCGGAAGCCGTCTTGATCTCGCTGCCGGCGCCTTGGCCGCCCGCTCCGGCATTCGCCTGCGGGTCAGTTGCCTGGGTGGAGGCGGTTGTTTCAACCGTCACCTTGTCGGATGGCAAAACGAGGTCGTATCGGCCGGAGATCGTTGACGGATTGACTGTCTTCAGAACCGCCGCTTTGATCTGCGTGCCTTCGCCACTGTAAAGCGGGATGACGCGCGTCTCACTGCTTACATCGATTCGTCCACCGATCTGCTGGATCGTGTCGCTGAATCGACTGTTGCTGGTCACGACAAACGTGTTGCCGACCTTGGCGTACCGAACGCTGCCAAGCGCCGTCACGATGTCCAGGGCGTCTTTAACGCTCACCTGCTCAAGCGTAACGGTGATCTTGCCGCTGACGTCCGGCGATGTGACGATGTTGACGTTCGCCTGCAGGGCAAGGGCCTTCAGGATCTGGACGATGTCAGTGTTTACAAAGTCAAGATCGACCGGGGCTCCACTGTTCGACCAATTGGTCGGAGCAACGTTTGCCATCGGTTCGCTCGCCTTGAACGCCGACTGGAGTGGCGGAACCGTCTCAGGGAACTTTTGGGTCGTTGGCATCGGTTTTGGCGCCTCATCGACACCAAAATTGACCGCCCACAGCCCATCGGTCTGAACCAGCTCAGGCTTGGTGCCCTTCGCCACGTTCATCGTCACGCGGACCTTTGCCGGTCGGCGATCGGCCCATGCGTAGCTAACGCTACTCACACCGCTTTTGCCAACCTTGACGGCTTTGCTCTTGCCGACCAGCTTTCCGTTGAATGTAAGGAAGAACTGGCGCTTGGACTTGGACCAGGCAAGTTTGGGCTGCCCGAGGTCGTCGCCCTTAATGAGGACCTGAGTGCCGCCGTGAAGCGACTTGGCGGATACGCCACTCAGCGTTTGTGCTGAGGCGCCGCATACTAGGGCGAGGGCAAGAATGCCGACACCCGTTCGAAACGAATTGCTGTTCATTTAGGGTTCCCTCCCAGGGACAATCGCTGCTTCTTGCCGCGATGTTCTATCGTGACGCTGCCTTTTTCAACGGCTACCACTCGACTGTCACCGTCGAGCGAACCGCCCACCGGGACCATCCGCTGGTTGCCGTTTGAATCCGTGAACACGGCGACCGGACGCTTACCGCCCGTCATCGTGCCCGAAACTGAATAGCCGAACTCGCTAGGATCAGGTCCTGTTTGAGTCAGCGTGACCGAGCCTCCCGCAGCGGGCAAGCTGCCCGAGAGAGGTTGGTAAGGTGGAATCGTGTAGTCGCCGCCGCTCCGTCCGCCAGAAGACCGTCGACCCGTTGGCCGGCTGACTGGCGGTAACGGCTTTTGGGCCGGCTGCTGATAAGGATCCGCACTCGCCATCGATGCTTGGAACGGATCGCGCTGCGGCAGTTCCATCGCGTAAAGCGGATTCTTCGGAGGCGTTGCCTCCTCAGCAACCACCGGCGCTCCGTTTTCATCGACCTGGGTGATCTTGGTTTCTGAGGGCTCGGCTGTCGGCTTGGACGTCTCAGTCGCGACCGGAGCCGGGGCAGACTCGCCACCGAGGAACGTGAACGCTCCCACGCCGAGCAGGACCGCCACCAACGCGCCGATCACCACGAGTTTCTTCTTATCATCCTTCATTGCGATTCACCTTTAAACTCGCTGACTTATTGGCCAGGGACGAGTTCTTCACCGCGTCCTGCGGCTGCTTGAATACATAGGCTCGGAGTTCAACCGTCATGTCCAGTGAAGCCGCAGCCTGACTGGGGTCCGGCTTTGGACTCAATTGAACTGATCGGGCGGCTACGATCTTCGGAAACTGCTGCAGGGCATTTACCCATCGCATAACCGAGCCGTAAGAGCCCAAGCCTTTCACTTCGATCGTGAGTTCGTCATAAGGCTTCTTGGCCACCATCGTCTCGCCGTCTTCCGATTTGGCGACCGGCGCGACGGGCTTGATGACGGGTCGAACGCCCAGAACCTTGATTCCGTGTGCCTTGCCTGTTCGCTCGAGCTCCGTCATCAAAGTCGGGATGTAGGCAAAAGTCGGGATGCCTTGTTCCAAGTGCTGCAGCTTGGCCAGACATTCGTCCAGCTTGGCCTTTGCCTTATCCAGTTCAGCCTGAACTTCCTGCTCACCCTTGACCTCGGTCCTCAGGGCCAAGACCTCGCCTTCCACTTCGGTCATATGGCTATAACCGAAGTGAGAAGCGATCAGGCCCAAAAGGATCGTTCCCCCTGACATCAACATAAAAGTCTTAGGATTTGGACCGCGTTTCAACTTCCTTCCCCCTCTTTCTCTTCCTTGGGTTTCGATTCGACCGTGCCGACGATGTCCGCCGTTACCTCGAATTCCACCGCCTTGACCTGATTGACCATCTTCTCTTGAGAAAACTTGAGATTCACATTCTCCAAGTCGCCGCTGTTTTGCATGCGAAGAATGAATTCCGAAATCGGTTCTTGCCCCGGAGCTACGCCAACCAGGCTCAAATTGATGGGTCTGGTCAGGTCGGATGCGGTCACGCGCATTGCCGTGAGCCACGTGGGCTTGGGCGTTTGCCGGGCGATGTGAGTCATGATTCGACCCCAGCGCCCACTTACCGTCTGAGCATCTTCAAGCGTCTTGAGTCGGGGAGCAATCTCGGTGTACTGCTTCTGATACTCATCGATCTGCTTGACCAGAGGTTCATTCTTTTCGATTTGGGCTTCCAACTGCGACTTCTCTTGCGAGAGGCCATCAGCCTGAAGCCAGAAGTAGCCGATTCCGGCCACCGACGCCACTGCCGAGCCGACGAACACCATGAAGAAGGATCGAGCTTTGGACTCGTTCCGCTTTTGGGCCAGCCTTTGTTCTTGAATTAGGTTAATGAATGGCATCTCTTTGTCCTAGGCCGCCTTCGTATGGGCCCGCATGGCGAGTCCGGATGCCACAGATAGGTCGAGGCCGGTTTCGTCGGCATCGCCAAAGTGGGCAAATCGCGGATTCGCGAAAATGTCGTGAAGCGTCGTTGAGATTGAGAGCTTGTGCCCGAAGTACTCGGTGAGTCCCGCGAGCTTTGCGCCGCCGCCAGTAAGGAGGATGTGATCGATCTGCTTTGAAGCTCCCTCCTGCTGCTGGCTCTGGTAATAGTTCAGCGATCGCCGAATCTCACGCACCAGATCATCTACATGAGGTTGCAAGACGCGCAGAGGAGGATTCTCCTTGGGCTTGCTGTCTTCCAACAGCTCTCGCAGGTCAAGCTGGGCCTTGCCGGATTCCGCATCCTCGTCCGAAAGCTTGAAATAGCTCTTCAGCGCTTGAGTCAGCGTGTCCGCCCCTTGAGGAATCGAACGGGTCATCGAGAAAACCCCGTGGCTCACGACAGAGATGTTCGTCGTGGCCGATCCAACATCCACCAGCGCAATGGTCTGCCCGGACCACTCTTGATCCAAATCGGCTTCAACCAGGGCGCGGTACATCGCAAATGCCTCGATATCGACGGCTTCGACTTCCAGGCCGGCGTCCTCGCAAACCTGCATCCGACTCTCAACCACGTCCTTCGGTGCAGCGACCATCAGCACGTCCATCTGCTGGTCGTCCACTGGACCAATGATCTCGAACTCGATGTAACTGTCCTCGACTGAGCTGGGCACGTAGCGGCTAGCTTCGAACTTGATCGATTTACGAAGCGTTGCTTCGGCCATCTTGGGCATGCGCACCTGACGAACCACCACTGAGCCTCCGGCGACTGCGATCATCGCACCGCCTCCTCCGTTTAACTGGTTCTCCTTGAGCAGGGACTTGAGCGCGGCGACCATGCTGGGCATATCCACCACCACTCCGTCCTTGATCGCATCGAGCGGTGTCTGGGCCGAAGCGTGGCGGGTGACCCGCCAGCCGCTGGGCGTTCTTTCGAGGGCCACCGCTTTAATCGTGTGGTGGCCTAAGTCGATTCCGATAAAACTCTTCTTGCTAAACATTCCCATAGGGTTAGGCCTCCATCTCCCGCAATTGGCCTTGCAGGCACAGCCATTCGTCGACGCCGCTTCGGGCGAATCTCCATTTGCCATCGATCATCAGCGCCGGGATCTTGCCCTCCTGTGCCATCGCCTCGAGCAGGCTCGGGGTGATGCGCAGGTATTTGGCTGCTTCTCGGAGCGTCATGACCGTGTGCTGGTTGGCGACGACGGCGCGGAAAAGTCCGCTTAGTTGTTCCGGTGAAAGGAACAACTCCAATCGAACCACTCCGCCGTTTAACACGGCAGGAGAAGGAGGATCGGGCATTCTGGTTTCTTGAACTAGCTCCATATTGCTCTCCATTGCGTTGTCTGGCTCTTCGTGAGCCGGATTGTCGATGACATCGATCTTCGGCGCCTTGGTCTTGGGTGCCGAGTCGGCTGCGGTCTGCGCAGCCAGGCGGATGGCGTCGGCGAGGTTCATGCCGCCTCCTTCCCCACGAATTCGTTCGCGATGTTGTGAATGAGAAAGCCGTCGATGATTTGGGCCTTCTGCACGAATCCGATCATTAAGGCGTTATCGGCGATTTGGCTGATCAGTCGCGGATAACCCCTGCTGTACTTGTGAATCTCAAAAATCGCATCGGGAGAGAACGGATTGTTTTCTCCAGAGAATCCGGCCACCTGCAATCGGTGAAGGATCATCTCACCCGTCTCCGTCACATCCAATGGCTTCAGGCTCTGCCGGACCGCCAACCTCTGCTCCAGAGCAGGAACCTTCGCAATCTTGGGTCGAAGCTCGTTCTGTCCCAACAGCACGAGCGACAGCAGGAATTGGTCGTTCATCTGGCAGTTGAGCAGCAGGCGGAGTTCTTCGAAGGTTGCCGTCGAGCGAATCAGGTGAGCCTCGTCGATCATCAGCACGACGCGCTGGCCACGCTCGTAATAGGCTAGAAGCTGCTTGTGAAGCTCTTGGACCAACGTCTGGCGGTTTCGAGACTGTGTCTCGAATTCTAATTGGCCCAAGATCTCTTGAAGCACCTGAACCGGCGTGAGGATCGGGTTGACGATCAGGACGATCCGGTTGTGAACGGGATCGAGCAGGTCGAGCAGCTTTCGGCTCACCGTCGTCTTACCCAGGCCGATATCACCGGAGAGCATGGCAGCGCCTTTGTTTCGCGATATCGCGTAGTGCAACATCATCAGCGCGTCTTCATGACCTCGACTCATATAAAGGAACCTAGGATCGGGCGTTAAGCTGAAAGGCGGCTCGGACAGACCCCAATATGCTTCGTACATGTAAAAAACTCCGCGGGCTAAAACCCAGTAATTCATCTCGGTTTTCTTTCGCGAAAACTCAGGAAGAACGCCAAGTTTTTTTGCCAGCGGGCGCGTGTTGGAGTTCGAATCGTCAATCCATGGGGCAGCTGAAACTTCGCCACCGGGCCGGTGAGATACGTGCTTCCATGCACGTGCCAAACACACTATTTCCTTGACCAATTTCGCAAAGGTCTGGTAACAAAACGGGGTTTGACGGATTCCCGGAACCTCAAGAATCGATCGGCAGTCGAACTGCCTCGACCCGTCACTCGACACAAGCAAAACTACTGGGTTTTTAGAGAAATGATGGTTGGCGCCTCACTGGGCTTTCCGCCACCTTGCCATCCCGGTCGGCACGGGGCCATGCCATAATCCGAGCCAATGGGCACGGTCCTCCTGGATGCGGGAGATATGCGAAGAACGCTTGGGCGAATGGCGCATGAAATTCTTGAGTCGAACGGTGGCGCCGAGGACCTTGTGGTGGTCGGCGTCCTGCGTCGCGGATTGCCGGTCGCCAAGCGCCTGGCGTTTCTCATGACCCAGATCGAAGGCTCCACGGTGCCCTGCGGAAAACTGGACATCGGTCGGTTTCGAGATGATCGCAAATCGACGGAAACAGACGAGACCGAGATCCCGTTTCAGATCAGCGACAAGAAAGTCGTCGTCGTTGATGAGGTCATCTACACCGGACGGACGGTTCGAGCTGCACTCGATGCACTGATGAAGTTCGGCCGACCGAAAAGTGTCCAACTCGCCGTTCTGATCGATCGTGGCCACCGTGAGCTGCCGATCATGGCGAACTACTGTGGCAAGATTGTAAACACGGAAAAGGACGACCATATCGTGGTGAAAGTAAACGAATTCGATGGAGAAGATGCGGTGGTCTTGGAGGCCGCCGCCAAGGGAGCAGTCTAAGTGGCAAGACATCTACTCGGTATTCGGCACCTCGCCCCGGACGATATTCAGGAGCTTCTGAGCCTGTCTGCGGACTTCAAATTGCGCATCTTGGAGGGACGCGAAGTGCCGGACCTGAGCAGCCAAGTGGTCGGCATGCTCTTCTTCGAGAATTCCACACGAACTCGAGTTTCCTTTGAGCAGGCGGCCCATTACCTTCGGATGAAGACGGCCAACTTTTCCTCAGGTGGGTCCTCCATGGCAAAGGGTGAAACGTTCAAGGACACGATCCTGACCCTTCGCTATGAGCGATTGAATGGCTTGGTCATGCGTCATCGTGCCTCTGGATCTGCCGCCCTCGCGGCACGATACTTCGGCGGCCCTGTTCTTAACGCTGGCGATGGCCAGCACGAGCACCCGACGCAAGCCCTTGGTGATGCGCTAACCATCTTGGAGCGAAAGGGCAATCTGAAGGGGTTGCAGGTTTCCATCGTGGGAGATGTCGAGCACTCACGCGTGGCGCGCTCCAATGCGTGGCTGCTATCCAAGATGGGGGCAGAAGTCAGGTTCGTAGGCCCCAGAACTCTGATGCCCACCCATATGCAAATGCTCCCGGGCGAAGTCCACCACGAGCTTCGTGGTGGTATCGAAGGAGCCGACGTAATCATTTGTCTCAGACTCCAAAAGGAGCGAATGAACGACGGGATGGTGAGTTCGGTCACCGAGTATGCAAGCATGTATCAAGTCAATCGGGATTCGCTTAGATGGGCCAATCGCGACTGCATGGTCATGCACCCCGGTCCCATAAACCGAGGAGTCGAATTGGACGACCTCGCTGCCGACGGAGAGCGATCCGTCATCACCAGCCAAATCGAAAACGGAATCTTCGTACGGATGGCTGCGCTCTATTGGGTGTTCACCAGCGAGGAAAGACCATTGGAGAGCCCGACGCCCAAGGCGGGAGCAGCCCGGCCGGCCAAAGTGACGCCTCGGGCGACCCGGGCCAAGAAAGCGGTCGCTGGGGCCAAAAAGAAGTGAATTGGATGAATAAACTGGGGACGGCAGCTTGAAAACACTCCTGAAGAACGGCCGCATATTGGATCCGTCGCAAGACCTCGATATCATCGGCGATCTGATCATCGAAGACGCGCAAGTGTCGGAGTTTGGCGTCAACGTCGATAGCACCGGGATGGATGAGGTGTACGACTGCACCGGCATGTGGATCACCCCTGGCCTCGTCGACCCGCATGTCCATTTGCGTGAGCCGGGCCAGCAGCACAAGGAAACCATCGTGAGTGGAACTCAGGCCGCTGCCGCTGGCGGTTTCACCACGGTCTGTTGCATGCCGAACACCGAGCCGGCTCTCGATAATCCAGCGATCATCGATTTCATCCTGGACAAGTCCGCATCACCCGAGGCGGGCGGCGTTTTTGTAGCCCCCGTCGGCGCATTGACGATCGACATGAAGGGGGATCGCCTGACGGATTTGAGCGCCCTCAAACGTGCCGGAATCGTAGCCGCCAGCGACGAGGGGTACCCCATTCAGAATTCGGCAATGATGCAGCAGGCAATGGAGTTCTGTGTGCAACTCGACCTGCCCATCATGGCTCACTGTGAAGACCTCAGCCTAACCAATGGAGCCAGCATGAACGAGGGCGCAATGAGTGCGATGCTTGGCCTCAAGGGGATGCCGCGCTCTGCTGAAGAGATCATGGTCATGAGGAACTGTCTCCTCAGCCTGCACACCAACTGCCAACTCCACGTGATGCGCGTGAGCACTTGGGGTGCGGTCGAAATGATTCGGCAGGCCAAGTACCTTGGCGCACCAGTGACCTGTGAAATTTGCCCAATGCATTTCACGTTCACCGACGAGGCGATCGGCGAATTCCGAACCCACTACAAGATCACGCCACCGCTGCGTACGCAACTCGATATCGACATCATCCTGCAGGGTTTGAACGACGGTACGATTGACTGCATCAGCAGCGATCACTCTCCACATGCCGCTCATGAGGTCGAGGTGCCTTTCGAAGAGGCCCCATTTGGCCACTCCGGGTTGGAAAGCACGGTTGGAGTAACGTTGACGATGCTGACCCATAAGGGAGTCCTCAGCCCGCTTGAGACGGTTCGGAAGCTCAGTACGACCCCCGCCAAGATTCTGAGGTTGGAAGCAGGGACGCTCAAGCCGGGAGATACGCCGGTCGCGCAGGTGACCGTTATCGACCCGGAGTGCACTTGGACATTTGACCGATACAAGACGTTCAGCAAGTCAAAGAACAGCCCATTCCACGGGATGTCTTTGAAGGGCAAGACCATGCTGACGTTTTGCGGCGGCGAAATCTATCGGGATGCCTTATTCCCAGAAGATCGCTATACCATTACGGAGTGACTTTGAATTTCCCAAAACATGTATGGATCTTCGCTGCGGCCCTCGTAGCCGGATGCAACACTCCAACCCTGGAAGATCCAAATGACGCCAAATCGGCGGGTCTCTTGGCGCCGGAAGTCATTCGAAGGCAACTAAAGGGCACTTCCGACATGCTCTTGGATCGCGTTGGGCGAGGGGAAATCACGGATGCCGAATTCCAAGAGCTGATCTCCAAGCGGGCGAACGAGCTTCTGAAAGACCTGCCGATGGAGAAGATTGCCGATGAGAAGGCTTGGGAGTATGGCGAAATCTTCCGGACCGCAAAGCAGTATCCGAAAGCGAAGACAATGCTCCTCACAGCTGTCGATCACGCGATCAAAACGAAAAACGAAGATCGGCGCGTGAACGATTTGATTCGCCTTTCTCACGTTCAGGCGATGCTTGGAGAAGTCAAAGAAAGCATTGCCACTGCCAAACGAACATTCGATGCCAAGCCCGAAGCATCAGCGCCGATCCTCCCCGGTGTGCTCCTGGAAATCGTGCCCGCGGCTCGGGACAAATCGCATGATGCTGAACTCGCAGCGTTACTTGAAACGGCCATCGAAAAGCACGTCGTCACCATCGTCGACCCGAAGACTGAGGCTGGCCAAGCGTTTCTGATGGCTCGACCGCACCATGTGCGAAATGCCTGGCGCACAGTTTTCGACCTGTTTGCGAAGTCTGGCAATGAAGCCGAGGCGCGACGCGCCCTTGCAAAGGGCGAAGAAATGCTAAGCACGATGCGGCGCGTCTGAATCTGCCTTGAGCATCTGCTCCAGAATCTCCAACGGCAAGCCCACAACATTGGTCAGTGAGCCCTCTATTCGCTCGATAAAGCCGGCGGCCCCACCCTGAATGGCATAGGCGCCAGCTTTGTCCATCGGTTCACCGGTTGCGACGTACGAATGAATCTCCAGATCGCTCAAAGCTCTGAACTGGACTTTGGTGGTATCCGCCTCGACTTGCTCCTGGTCTGGACTCAGGATGGCGACTCCCGTAATCACAAAATGTAGCTCGCCAGAAAGCCTTGTCAGCATCCTCACGGCATCGTTTGCATCTTGAGGCTTCGCCAGTTGTTCGAATTCGCCTTCTCCTGTTTCTATCGCGACGACCGTATCGCTGCCAATGATCCGCTTGCGTGGATGGCGCTTTGCCACCG
>CAMLEL010000001.1 GCA_946478935.1 uncultured Armatimonadota bacterium | reverse complement strand
GGGAACCCAAGAACAAGGCATAAGGAATCGTGAACCACCGCCGATAGGTGCCAGTGAGTCTTGCCGCCAGCAATCCAAAGATGGCCGAGCACACGGCCCAAAGTAGGAAGGAACCCTGCTGGCCAGACCAGATAGCCGCGATCTTGTACTTCGTGGCTAGATTGGCCTCGGAGTGACTGAAAACATACTCATACTGAAACTGATTGCCCAGGAACAGGCTTGCCAGGCAGCCGAAGGCGCCAAAGAGTGCAAGGGACCCCAACGAAAAACCAAGCTTTCCGATTGCCGCGCGGCGTAAGCCCCAGCCAATGGCGGCGATCAGGAAACAGGCGATCGCCACGAAAATAAGGATTTTCCCGGCGGAACCGGCAAGCATCCCCCACGCAGGCGCATCGGGCATCGGAGGAAGTTGGTTCTCCACGCTAAATCTTCGCCTTGTCCGTACCCTCGTACTTGGAAGGACACTTGATCAGCAGCTTGCTGGAATGGAACTCGTCACCCTGCATCGAGCCGATCGCGACGATTTCGGTCGCCTGACTCATATCTTGCGGTGGGGCGCCGCTATATACAACTTCGATGGATTCACCCTTCTCGTCGCGGATACGGAACCGCAGCTTTCGGCTCTTCAAATCGTTGGCGACGCTGGATTTGTCAAGAAATCCCTTCAAATGTACATTGTTGGCACCCGAATTGCGGGCTTCGGAAACTGAAACGTATGGGCTGGCGTTAGCAATGAATGCCACCGAGACGCCGATGATGGCTGCGGCCACGAGAAGAACCGTGAATATTGGACCAAATCGTATCTTCATGGCGGATCTTGGCAACGCTATCTACGCCGCAAAACGGTGTAGCCGTTAAACCCAGTGAGATAAAATTACCACGATGACGTTCATCACTCGTTCCAAAGACCTCAGAAAACTCGCGATTGCATCGGGAATCGTCGCGATTGGCGCCGCTGTCGTCATCGCTCAGGGACCGGTGAAGTACGTCCCACCTGACTATACGAAGATGAAGGTCTCGGCCGATCGAGACGAATTCTGGTTTCAAACCAATGTCGGCAGCTTCAAGATTCTTCCCAGGGGAGACGTTCTGCCAAGCGGTGACCTGACAATGACCTTTACGGGAAGCGTGCTGGTAAGCGAAATGAACGGCTCCGTGGTTCCTGAAGGCAACGTACGGCGCGAGTACGTCAACAAAGAGAAAGGCAAGGAAGTTTGGTTTGGGACGGGCAAGCTGACCGTCAAGGGCAGCTTCCGGGCAATTCAATGGTTCGGGCGCAATCTCAATGCCAAATTCAACGGCAACGGGTTCATTCGACTCTACGGAGAGTTCGACAAAAACCTCGACACCGGTCTTTATTGGTTCGATCCTGCCAAGAAGAAGTATTGGGGCAATTACGGCGTGAGTGTGGGTATCCCTGAGCAGCAGTTTGGTGTCGATCCGAATTCGGTCAAGACGAGAGAAGAGATAAACAAGGCCAAAAGCGGCGGCAAGGGCTAGTTGCTTCCGCAAACTTTCGTCCATATTCCAGGAGTTGGGTTGGAAACAGAAGCGTCCCTATGGATGCAGGGGTGCAATTCTTGGACCCACTACCTGGAAGATGTGTCGAGGTTCAAGATTGGCAATGCCGATCGCGAAATGTTCCGGAAGATCGTCCATTCAAGCGTCAAGTCGCTGGACTCAGGTCATCATCAGTTCTTTACCAAGGGCCTTGGAATGCGTGAAGCGTGGCGTGCGTTTCCCCAGTTTCGATCTTCGTGCGTTTACCTGGACATCGAAACAGACGGAGGGCAAGGCGCCAATTCGATCACGACGATCGGACTCTATGACGGCAACGAGTTCCGATGCTTGGTGCGTGGACAGGACTTGGAGAACTTTCGAGACATCATCTCGCGGTACAGCATGATCGTCACATTCTTTGGCGCCAGTTTCGATCTCCCGGTGTTGCAGAAGCACTTTTCAGGACTGCGGTTCGACCAGATTCATCTGGATTTGTGCCCGACCCTGCGGCGCGTCGACATCCGCGGCGGCTTGAAGCGTATCGAGAAGCAGTTTGGGATCATGCGCAGCCCCGAAACCGACGGACTAAGCGGCTATGACGCTATTCTGCTGTGGCAGCGATACGAGCGAAATCGGGATGATTACGCGCTTGAACGCCTGATCGCCTACAACCGTGAAGACGTGGTGAATTTGGAGAAATTGGCCGAAGTGGCCTACGAACGACTTCAAGAGCACACGCTGAAGAGTGCGGGGCTGATTTAGTTCGGGGCTACCGGAGGGCAGCCCCGAACGATTTGATTCAGTTTCGAGCCGCGTTCATGCGGGGAGTCGCCGGAGCCACTTCCACATATGCGTTGCCTGGAACGACAAGGAAGATATTCTCGCCGATTTCTTCCCATGTTCCTTCTTGGGCATAGTTCACGCCGCACATGAAGTCCACGATCTTCTGGCGTAGTGCAGCCTCGGTGGAAGACAAATTGAGGATCTGCTGTTCGCCACATTTCAGACCGTTCGCCGCTGCCATCGCATCTTCGAAAGAAACGATTTGGCGTCGGACTGTGATCGTGTAGCGCGCAAGCGACTTGGCGGTGTATGCCCGATGCTCGGGGGTCGCGTCGCCTTCGAACTCGTCGGCGAACTCATCGTTTTGGCGAGTCAACATCCCTGCCAACCGCGAAAAAATACCAGGCTTTTCCTGGAGAACCATCTCTTCCATGACCAATACTCCTTGCTAACTTCGCGATCCAAAGATCGCTGATCCGACTCGGATGTGGGTCGCTCCTTCCTGGATCGCCACTTCAAAGTCTTGGCTCATTCCCATACTGAGCTTCGATATTCCTAAACGACTTCCGAGATGATTCAGTTCGCGAAAGTGCTTTCGCGATAGATCCAAATCGTCTGTCGCAGGCCCGATTGTCATCAGCCCGGACAAATGAACTTTGGGATAGTTTATGATGGATTGTGCAAAATCGTCAAGCGACTCGGTCAAAATGCCTGCTTTTTGCGCCTCATTAGCAATATTCACTTCGATGAAGCCTTCGATTCGGCGATCGGACTTCTCAATCTCCCTCAGCTGCCCTTCTGAATCCAAGGTTTGTATGGCATCGAAAAGATTGGCAACCTTCTTGGCCTTATTGGACTGGAGATGTCCGATGAAGTGCCATTCGATATCGATCGGCAAATACTCAATCTTTGGCTCGGCTTCTTGGAGTCGACTCTCACCGAACACACGCAACCCCAAATCATAGGCTGACTTGATCGTATCGATATCGACGGATTTGGTCACGGCAACCAAAACAATGTCGCTAGGATCTCGGTCGACCGATTCGCAGGCTCGCGAAATTCTATCGCGAATTAGTGTGAGATTCCTGGCGATGTCCATCGCCAGGAATTATGAAGCTTTGCGACTAAGCAGGAATCTCTGGGCCGATCTTTCCGTTTAATCGTCCCCAGCAATAGCCGGCGAGAGCGAGGTCGATAACCAATCCGGTGATTCCACTGAATCCTGTTCGCCACATGATAAGTCCGACCAGGCTAAGAATGGCAAGAATTCCCATCACCATCATGACCTGGGTAAATCCTTTGCGTCGAGTTTGCAGCATTCCAATGGCGCCAATGACCGCAAAGACAGCGAGGATGATGTAGGCGATGCCGAAGACGACGCCCAGGCCGCCAAATCCGGCTACTGCGGCGGCATCTGTTCCACCGCCACTGGCGGCTCCAGCGGCGCCCAACGCTCCGACAAAGCCAGAGACGCCGGCTAACATCAAACCGCCGCACAATCCGCACGCCGCGCCAATGAAGACCAAGATCGCCATGATCTTATCGGCGACAAAGTCTCCTGATGAACTTGTATTTGGTTGCAACTCTTCCTCCATGTTCGACGCTGTCAAAACTACAGGTTCGCACGCGTCAACAAGCAAGACGGACCGGCACTATGCTCCGATGCGCAGGAGTTGCAGAACGAATAAAAACGCGTAAGCGGTAAAGGCGATCCAAGTCGCCTGCTCCGCGGATTTTGGATGGTCAATCCGAGCGTATTCTATCAATAGGATCGGACCCACCAAGAAGATCACTTTGCTGAGGACAAATATCGGCACTCCGAGTTGAAGTAAACGAGAGAAGATCGGATTGCCTTCAGCCATACCCATGGCGAGCAATAGGATGGTCGCAACGAGGTCGAATAGCCCCAGCGTGACAAGGCAAGCAGTGGACAATCGAACGCTCGATTTCAGCATTACAACTTCGGCAGGATGCAGCCGACCGCCTGCGTCGTGACGACGTCCGAGTCCTGCTTGCTCAGTATTGATTTGAGAGCCATTTGAAGGTCGCGTGAAGTTGTTTTTGGACGCATCTTTCCCAAGCCATAGAACAGGTTGGAAATCCGTCCGCGATACCTGAGTCGCATGTTTGAATCGTAAACGACAGCTTCCGGGCTGATGGTTGCCCCGGAAACTCGCATTTGGCTTCGCCAGCGGTCGATAACAATGGTTGGAAGCAGGCCAAACGATTTGGCTTCCTTTGAAACTTCCGACGGAGCGAGCATCAAGTCTTCATGGACCATGACGAAGTTCACCCCTTTCGGCTCGAATTCTCGATAAACCCGATTGATCTCCGGCGTCATCTTCCGCGCGATAGGACAGTGGGCGAGATAGAAGATAAGGACGGTAGCCTGCCTTCCGGTCTTCCTTTGCAATGGGATCACTCTTTCGCCGGCCAAGTCGACGCAGACGGCATCAGGACGTGCCATCTGTCCAATCAACGCCATTGCAAGGGCCGCCGAGAACATCTAACTATCATAACGCCAACCCGATTGCAAAATTCCGGTTTCGATGACTGGGG
Organism: uncultured Armatimonadota bacterium; assembly: GCA_946478935.1. Next base: position 22,944 of record CAMLEL010000001.1, on the reverse strand, counting down.
TAAGTTCGTCTGGAATTCGAGTCGGTAGAAATCCATGGAACTTGGCGCAATCGAACCCGGCCCCCGTAAAAGGGTGGCCCTCCACACAAAGATCCTGATCGGGCTCGTCCTCGGCGCAGTATTTGGATTACTGGCCAAGCGATTCGTTCAGGATGAGGAAACGCTCAAGCAGGCGATCGATTGGGCAGGAGCAATTGGCGAAGTCTTTCTGAATCTCATCTTCATGGTCGTCGTACCGTTGCTCTTTTCCGCCCTCCTTCTGGGAGTCTCGGAACTAGGCGACGTTCGTAAAATCGGGCGTATCGGAGTAAGGTCGCTGCTAATGACCATCGTGTTGAGCGCCATCGCGGTTTTGATTGGCGTCGGTGCGATCAATCTGGTTGATCCTTCCAAATCCATCTCGACCGACAAGAAGGCTGAACTGATTGCTCAATACACGAAAGAGCAGACCTCCACGCCAGACCCTGTACAGGAGAAAGATAAAGCTGCTCTGGGAATGATTCCAAAGAATCCACTGCGAGAAGCAGTCGCCACGTTCAGCGGGGGCATCTTGCCTTTCATGGTCTTCTGTCTGATTTTCGGCATCGCGTTGGCATCGATCGAGGCGGAGAAGGCGCAACCTCTGAAGGCTGTATTGGAGGGCTTGTTCGCAGTCTCGCTAAAAGTGATCGACTTTGCGATGATGTTTGCCCCGATCGGCGTCTTTGGGCTAGTGTTCGCAGCAGGCGCCAAGCTGGGTCTCGACCTGTTTATCACGTTGGCCGGCTATGTCGTTGTCGTGCTGGTCGCCCTGGCCGTTCACCAATTCGTCACCTACACGCTGGTCCTCAAGTACGTCGCCAAACGCAACCCAGCTGAGTTTTTCCGCCAGATGCGGACGGTCATGACGACGGCGTTCGCCACAAGCTCCAGCAATGCGACGCTTCCGACTGCTCTCAAGGCCTCAGAGGAAGATCTTGGGATTCCACGTCGCATCGGAAATTTCGTGTTGACAGTTGGAGCGACCGCCAATCAGAACGGCACCGCTTTATTCGAAGGCATTACGATCATTTTCCTTTCGAGGCTCTTTGGAGTCGACCTGACCCTCGGTCAGCAATTTATGGTGATGGGGCTGGCCATTGTCGGAGGCATCGGGACCGCAGGCGTACCGAGCGGCTCGATTCCGATGATTGCTGGCGTTTTGGCTACCCTGAAGGTTCCGGCCGGCGCAGTCGGCCTGGTTGTGGGAATTGACCGAATCATGGATATGAGTCGAACCGTCCTCAACGTAACCGGTGATATGACGATTGCCGCTTGCGTGGCCCAAATGGAATCGGAGTCAGAACCCGCTCCCGCATAGAGCCCGAACTCAACCATGCTGATCACCTTTGCTTTGGCGATGACGAGCGTCCCACAACTGCCGCTAGACTACCAAAAGCGCGGAATCGAGATCGTGGAGCAGATTCGACGCGACTATTACCTTCCAGCATCCAGGCTTTATGCCGAGGACATTGGAATCGACGGCGAAAAATCGGGTCCTTGCTTCAATTGGGGTACCGGAGTCTTGCTCTCCGCGCTGAATGCCGCTGCCAAGGTTGAACCTAAGTACAGGAAGTGGCTCCGAGAGTATGCCGATGCGAGCCGCTCCTACTGGAATACAAAACCGCCAGTGGCTGGATACGACGTGCTGCCTGGCCCGAAGGATGTGGACCGATACTACGACGATAACGCGTGGATGGTACTCGCGCTCGTCGAGACGTACGAGATCCTGGGTGACAAGAAGTATCTTGATTGGGCCGAAGAAGCACTTGAATATGTCTTGAGCGGGGAAGACGGCAATCTCGGCGGTGGCATCTATTGGCGTGAAAGCGACAAAGCTTCCAAGAACGCATGCAGCAACGCACCCAGCGCGGCGGCCTGTCTCGCGGTGGCAAAGTACCGCCAAAGCGCACGGTTACAGAAGAAGGCCGAGGACTTGCTCAGGTGGACCCAAGCCAACCTCCAGGACCCGGCGGACGGATTGATCTGGGACAATATCGCTCTTTCTGGCAAGATCGAGAAGACTAAGTGGACCTATAACACGGGTCTCTACCTAAAAGGCTGGAAGATGCTTGACGGAGTCACACCGATCGAAGCCGTCAATCTCAAAAGAGTTTTTGAATCGTCAATCAATCATTGGCTCGATCCCAAAACAGGAGCTGCGAAGGATGGTGGACGATTCGTCCACCTTTGGTTTGAGGGCCTGTTGTCCGTTGAACCGAAGGACTCGCAACTGCGCGACCGCCTCGTGAAAGCGCTGAAGTTCGCAGATGAACATGCCCGAACCCCCGACGGGCGGTTTGCCGATCGGTGGGACCGGCCAATCGGCAAGGACAAGAAGAGGTTTGCCCTGATCGATCAGGCAAGTGCGGCAAGGGCGTTTCTGGTTGTAGGACGCCCGTAGACACCTCGGTACCGCATGGCGCGACCGATCCATGGTCATGCCTTTGGTTAGGCAACCCTATCCCCCGGGGTATAACTAATCGTCACAGGCCCCAAGCTTCAATGGCGCAGCGGAATGCCCGGACCTCTCGACCGCAATTAGAATTTTTCAGAGGTACAAGTTGGCCAAACAAGCCGAAAAGAATTCCACCGAATCTCCGGCAATCCTGGAGCAGTATTACCGCGACATGGTCTTCCTGCGGCACTTCGAAGAGAAGTGCAACCTTGCCTATCGCCAAGGCAAAGTGGGCGGATACATGCACACCTACATTGGCATGGAAGCCCTTGCCGTAGGTTGGCTAGAGTCCATTCGCAAAGGTGAGGACTATGTGATCACGGCCTACCGCGATCACGCACATGCCCTCTTGCTGGGCACCGATCCTGTGGCCGTCATGGCCGAATTGATGGGCCGTAAGGCTGGCACTGCCGGTGGCAAAGGCGGGTCCATGCACATCTTCGATCCCGAGCGGGGCTTTTACGGCGGCTGGGGAATCGTCGGCGGGCACATCCCGTTGGGCGCTGGGTTGGCTTTTGCTTCAAAGTACCGGGGCGAGGACCGCGTCACCCTCAACTTCATGGGTGATGGCGCCGCCAACCAAGGTGTTGTGTTCGAGACCTTGAACATGGCTGGTCTCTGGGACCTGCCGTGCATCTTTATCGTCGAAAACAACGAGTTCGCCATGGGAACACGGCTTGAGTATCACGCCGCAGATCCTGAGCTTTGGAAACGTGGCATCCCGTTCGGCATCAAGAGTGAACGGATCGACGGCATGGATGTCCTTCAGATGAAAAAGGACGCTCAGCGAATTGTCGATTGGGTTCGAAAGAATCAGCAGCCGTATTGGGTCGAAATCATGACCTATCGGTACGCCGGGCACGGTGCCGCTGATCAAGACAGGCAGCTCTATCGCACCAAGGAAGAAGAAGAAGCGGCTTGGAAGCGCGATCCGATCAAGCGCCTTGAGCAGGTCCTTCTCGAGCGCAAAATCCTAACGGCAGAGACTGTCGAAGCGATCGATGCGGAGATTATCGAACAGGTCGATCGGATCTATGAAGAAGCTGACGCAAGCCCCCATCCAGATCCGAGCGAAGTGTACGACAACATTTACACTGATATGGACGTGGAGAAGGGCCACTAGTCTCCATCAGATTGAATCACCTGAACGAATCAAGACATTACCAAACATGGCTAACACACTCGAAATGACTTACCGCGAAGCTCTCCAAAAGAGCATGTTCGAGGAAATGGACAAGAACCCGGACGTCTTTCTAATGGGCGAGGACATCGGAAGATATGAGGGCACCTTCAAGGTAACGAAAGGATTCTTCCCAAAGTACGGGACGCGAAGAGTGGTGGATACCCCCATTACTGAAGCCGGATTCATGGGCTTGGCTACCGGCGCAGCGATGGCGGGCCTTCGCCCGATCGTTGAATTCATGACGATGAGCTTCTCGATTTTGGCCTTGGATCAAATCATCAACCATACGGCGAAGATCCATTACATGTCAAACGGAATCGTTAAGTGTCCGATTGTGATTCGAGGTCCCGGAGGTGCGGCCAAGCAGTTGTCTGCGCAGCATAGCCACTCGATGGAGGGCTGGTATGCCCACGTACCGGGTTTGAAAGTCGTCGCACCCGCTACAGTCGCCGACGTCTACGGAATGTTAAAAACGGCGATAGCGGATGATAATCCGGTCGTTTTTTATGAGCACCCTCGGCTCTATGCCATGAAGGGTCAATTAGAAGATAAGGAGTACACAGTCCCCTTTGGCAAAGCTCAGATCTTGAAAGAAGGGAAGGACATCTCACTTGTGGGCTATTCGCTTATGTCGCAAGTAAACCTGCAAGCGGCCGAACTCTTGGCCAAAGATGGGATCGACGCTGAAGTCGTCGACGTTCGATCACTCTTGCCGCTCGACACTGAGACGATTTACGCGTCCGTGCGGAAGACCAATCGAGCGGTTGTGGTGTACGAGGATTGGAAGAGCGGCAGCTTTGGCGCCGAGATTCATTCAAGAATCAGCGAAGACTGTTTCGATGACCTCGACGCTCCGGTAGGAAGGGTCGGCGGGTTAAACGTTCCGATGCCTTATTCACGCGTCCTTGAGTTGGAGGCTGTGACGAACGAAAACCATGTCGTTGAAGCAGTCAAAAAGATCTTGGGATAGCCACCCACTTGTGATTCGCCTTGCTCGGCAGTAGCCTACACCGCTAACCGAGGGCAGGAACTGTCAGCGGAAATTTCCACCGGACACCGGTCGCCTACCCCATTAGATCTTGGTGACTTTGCGCTCGGCCATTTTCCCGTGCAACCGAACAACCGGACCTGCCGTGATCGCGTGGTTGCGAATCAGGGAGTTGTTGCCCCGCTTGATCTCTTGCTCGATCTTGTCCAAGTAAGTGGCATGACCACGCATCATCTCAATTCGGTAGGCACGATCAAAGGCTGATCCTGAGAGGCGCGAAAGGCGTGCAAGCACGTTTTGGCTGGCCGACGAAAGATTCTTAGAGACTGGCAATCTTAGCTTCGAGCCGATGACTTTGAGTTCGTTGAAGCCCATCGAGTGTTCATGGACCATCATCTTGCCGTATTCTCGAACCCAACTCGAGGCGCCCCGCTTTTGTGCGAGTTCTCCGAGCCGTCCCTCCAGAACGTTTGTCTCCAGCGCGACTTTGAAGAAAGCTCGGTCTTGGCTGTTGATTGCCATGCCCGGCCGCACCTTGTTCATCGTTTCCGTCGTTCCAAGACGCTCCGACACCTTGACTTGTGCTGGCGAGCCAAGTGCAATTCCAACGAGAACTACTAGGGCATATAACTTCACTGGGGTCACTTCCTACGTCTGCTCCGAACCTATTACCCTGAGACGAAGAATTATGAAGTAGGTGTTCCCGAGACACCTGAAATCACTTTGGGAATGCAAAAGACTGGTGTAGAATGGGTCATACTATTGCCGATCCAAAGAAATCGGCACAAGTGATGGAGAAAGTCCGGTGTTTAATGCAATCTTGCGTTCTTTGAGTTTTGCTTCGTTTCTTGTCATATCTTCAACTTGCTTGGCTCAGATCCTGCTGCCCATTCCGGGGAAGAACGTCTCGGTCACTGGCGTTTCGCACAAGGGATCGTTCTCGGGTTGGTCCGAGAATCTAGACAGTTCCTACGCCGGGTTCATCCTGACTGGTGACAATAACGCGGTGACATACCTGCCAACACTAGGTGGGAGCAGTGCACGTGCATTAGGCATTGCCGAATCGCAGTTAATGCCCAATCATCCGTATGTGGTCGGTGAGTCTCTTGATAATTTGGGCCGCTCCAGACCCTTCGTATACCAAAACGGAGCAATGGCAGACTTGGGAACTCTAGGCGGGAATTCCGGAGCGGCATTGTCCGCCTCCTTTAGCGGCAGATTTGTGGGTTGGAGCGAAACTTTAAGTGGCCAAAAGTTGGCGACGCTCTGGCGTCTTGGCATTCCTACATCATTGGGTACGTTGGGTGGCAATGAGAGTTGTGCGACTGGCGTAAACACGATGGGTTACATTTGTGGGTGGTCTCTTAATTCGGAAGGTCGGATGCGCGCATTTGTTTGGTTCCAAGGAACGATGTCCGACTTAGGAACGTTAGGCGGTCGTGAGAGTCAGGCTCAGGGAATGAATTCAAATGGAGATATTGTCGGTATTGCACAGGAATCAAATGGACGATACCTACCCGTTGTTTGGCGAAGGGACTCAAGCTATCAAATCGAGAAACTCGATGATCTAAAAGTTACCTCAACTTCAATTAATAGCACGGGCACTTGCATGTGGTTCGGAGGAAAGAGTGCCTTTATCGACGGCGAATATTACAAGTTTCAAGATCGCGTCCTTAACGGTTTCTTGCCATATGAAATCGGCACGGCGTCATTCATCACGATTTTGGGAACAGTGGAAGCAGGTAATTCAAAACGAATTGCGGTCTTGGAAGTAAATGCTCCACCGACTTCACGGGGTATCGGATCAATCTCAACTACGGATACAAACGTGATTGTTCCAAAGTCAGTTTCGATTACACTAGACATTGCTGCTGGTCCGAACGAGGTACTCATTCCTTCCGTAAGCCGGCCCGACTTGGCGTCCGTACCTGCATTGATACAACTTAGCCCAGGACAACGAGAAGTCACGATACCGGTACTGGTTTTCGGAGTAGACACATTAGCACCAATCTTTGTCAGCGCAACGATTGGAATCCATCACTATACAGTACCCGAGCCCATTGTAGTAGGTACCGACTTTTAGAAGTGACAGATCGAATCCTTGGAACGATTCTTTTTACTGATATCGTTGGAAGTACGCGTCTCTGGTTGGAACAAAATGCTCTTATGTCCAAAGCTCTTGCAGACTTGGACAAAAGCATTCAGTCGATTGCCTCAGCCAACCATGGGATACTAATCAAATCAACAGGTGATGGACATCTCTGTCAGTTCGGAACGGTTGCCGATGCTTGCAGAGCTGCCATCTGTATAGTAACTCTTCCTCAAGAGTCGCTTCCACTGACACTTCGCTGCGGCATCAATGCTGGAGAACTAGAGCTAAGGGATGGGGATGTGTTCGGGACGGCCGTTAACCGAGCAGCTAGAATTACTAATCTCGCCCACGGTGGGCAGGTCCTACTCACCAAGGAATCTGCCAGTTTAGCTGAAGGATCTTTGTCAAGCGAGTACAGCTTAGTTTGGGTTGGCGACACATTGCTCAAAGGGTTCTATAAACCTGATTCTCTCTACCAACTCGTTCATCCGTCGATACAACGCGACTTTCCGCCGATGGCATTTCGGAAGAATGTAGAGCCCTTGCCATCCTATAGTTCGTGTTTTGTAGGGCGGGAGGAAGAGTTAGCAATGATCCAGAACCTTGTGCGGCCCGGTAATCTTTTATGGGTTCACGGACCCGTTGGCATAGGTAAGACACGACTTGTGGTGGAATTCTTACGCAGTTTAGGTGATTCGTGCACGACTGTGTTCGTGCCAAAAGACTCTAGTCGGACGCTCCTCGAAGGCCTAAAAAATGCTATGGGAATTTCGCCATCAGGCGAGGTTGAAATTAGCTCTGAGGATGTGTTCATTTGTTTTGACGATATCGATGACATCAAAGCTGTTATTTCTGTTCAGGAACATTTTCCAAACGCCACAATATTGGTTACCTCACGACAATCCTATGTCTCCGGTAACACTATCGAACTCGGAGGACTTGATCACGGAAAGGGATCGAGCAGGGCTGGAGCGCATGCTAATGAATTATTTCTTCGCTTAAGCGGATTATCGCCAAGTTCGGCAGAAGAGAAGGAGGAGGTCAGCAGACTAATAGAGTGTACTCATGGTAATCCTAGACTGCTGTCCTGTGTTGCCGGGTTTGCTTGTGAGTTTGGAATTTATAGGGCCAAGTCCCTGCTTGAAGAGTTCTTACGTCACAAGATGAACAGTCGAAATTTTGAGGCGGACGACTTTAAAGCTGCCATTGCCGCTCTTATCGACACCCTGTCGACGGATGAGTTTGAATTGTTGAAGCGGCTGTGCGTACTCGGTGGGTGGGTTCCTATTGACATCCTTGTTCGGGACATAACGTGTTGCCCGAGCTATGAGGTTATCCATGGATTAATTAAACGACATTTGCTCGATCACCGCAAGATTCAGTGTGAGTCGTTTGTGCGGGTTCCAAGTGTCATCGCCCTATCCATTGAAGTCAATGCCGTCACAAGCATTACCAATGAATTCTTGCTTGCAATTGTTCTCGGCTTCGAGACTTGGTGTACAAGGTTCGAATCAGGCGACCAGCAACAGATTTGCGAATATCTTGAAACGTGTTGGCCTTGTCTAGCCTCCGTTGCCCGACTTGCATCAGCCAGGGGTACTTCAAACCGTGGTCGTCTGTATTCTCTTCTTTCTAGATTTGCCGTGCATTGTGGACGCCAGCGCGGAATACTTGAAGCAGAATTCAGTGAAGCAGTATCAAACGGTCTCGCTTGCAATTGCGGCTATACAGTTAGTAGAGCAGCGCTACTGTGGTCCTGTGGAGAGATTGCGTTAGCTGAGGCTTCGCTTCGCGAGGACTGCAGAGCAGCGATCTGTGAGTTTCCAATTTGGCGTGCAAGCGTTGCAGGTTTGGTTTTGTATGAGCAAGGAGATTATCGACGGGCCTCCCTACTGTTAGACAGTGCCCTGAAGAACTATCCAAGAAACATTGATCCGTACTCATGGTCTGGGCTACGGAGTAACCAAGGATTGGTCTATCAAAAGCTGGGCGATCTAGATTTGGCTACCAACTGCTTATTGGACTCCCTATCTGTTCGGAACGAACTGGGTGATGATAGGGGGGTTGCTACGTGTCTTAACAATTTGGGAATGATCGCGTGGGATTTAGATAACAAGGACGAGTCTGAACAACTTTATAGAGATGCGTTGACGCGGATGGAGAGAATCGGCGATAAAGTCGGGATTGGAAATGCAGCCTTCAATCTAAGTGAGAGTCTTGAACATAAGAATTGGGTTGAGGCTGCGGATACGTGTCTAAGAGCTTTGGAAGCATTCAGACAAATCGGTCACCTCGAGGGCCTTGCAGCATCAATCTCACGGTATGTGTACATTCATTCTCTATACAATCCAAGCGAATTGCCAGAGTCATTGCTGAATGAAGGATTGAAACTCGTCTATAAAGCACGGCAGGTCGGTGATGCCACGATTTTGTTAAACGCTGGCGCCAAGTATTTCAAGCTGATGCAGGATGAATCTCAACTGCACAAGTTTCTCGGATTTGGAAAATGGTTGGCTGGCGAACTGAATCTTGCATGGTCTTGGCAGGATTGGGTTGATGATGAGGACATTCAGTCCATCCATGAATTCGATCGTAGACTTCAAGCAGGCGCACTCGTATATCGAACTAAGCTTGTCTGCGTTTAGCTGGCGATATTGTTCGATTTTACGAAACGCTAATCCATGCTTTGCGTGTACACAGCCTTCACGACTTCATCTGGCGTGGTCCAACCCTGCATGACCTTGTGCTTGCCGTCTTCCATCATAGTGCGGTATCCCTGCCGGCGAGCGACTTCTTGCATCGTGGGAAAGTCCGCATTCCGGGCAATGGCCGCTCGCAGCTCCGGAGTGCCCATAATGAGCTCAAAAACGCCAATCCGGCCCTTGTAGCCAGTGCCCTTACACTCGGCGCAGCCGCGACCCTTTGAGATTTTCCCTTCGGTCAATTCGCCTTCGGTGAGCTTGAGCACGTCAATTTCGTCTTCGGTCGGACTATAGCGTTCGCGGCACTTGCTGCAGTTCAAACGAACAAGGCGCTGAGCGAGAATCGCCACTGTCACGCCCGCCACCAGGTACGACTCCGCGCCCATATCGAGCATTCGCCCAAAGGTCTCGATCGAGTTGTTGGTGTGCAAGGTGCTCAGCACCAGGTGACCCGTAAGGCCAGCCTGAATACCGATCGCCAACGATTCAGGATCTCGCATTTCGCCGACCATCATAACGTCAGGGTCTTGTCGTAGGAACGTGCGCATAACCTTTGGAAAGCCCATCTTTTCGGTTACCTGAACCTGCGCGATGTTGGTCTCATACTCGTATTCGATTGGATCTTCGACCGTCACGATGTTTCGCCGCTTTGCGTCGAGCTGATGCAAAGAAGCATACAACGTCGAGGTCTTACCGGATCCCGTGGGCCCCGTTACCAGAATCAGGCCATAAGGTACTTGGATCGCACGCGACCACTTTGCGAGAACGTCTTCGGGCATTCCCAATTTGGGCAGCTCGACTTTCATCGCATTTGGATCCAGGAGTCGCATGACGAACTTCTCGCCATTCAAACAGGGAATACAGCTTGCACGAGCGCTCAATCGACGGCCGCTGTACTCCATATCGAGTCGGCCATCTTGAGGCTCTCGATTCTCGTCAATGCGCATGCCTGCGGCAAGTTTGAGGCGCGCAAGGACGTTTTGTGCCTGCTCGCTGGGTAGGTTCCCTGTGTCGTGCAACACGCCGTCCTGTCGGTACCGAATTCGAAGTTGATCTCGCTCAGGCTGCAGATGGATGTCTGAGGTACCCGTGTCAAGAGCATTCATGAAGATACTGTCGACGATGCCAACCGCAATCGACATATCCGCCTCACCACCCATATCCCGGACATTGGTGCCTTCCCGAAGGACAAGGCGGAAGCGCTTGGCGGCTCCCCAGTTTGTCTGCGAATGATCAACCATTGACATCTTTTGCTTTTCCTACCCCATTACCCAACTGTGCTGTTTTGTGCTTTCGCGGCCCTGCCATACTTGAACTGTGCCGCCTTCCAGGTATCAGCTACCCAATCCGTGGTTAACGGCAACCGTCTTGGTTTGGGGCTTCAACTTCGTCGCTGTTAAGTTGCTATACCTGCAGATGACCCCAGCAGCCGTCTCGTTAGTTCGATTCGTGCCGATGTATCTCCTGCTAGTTCTATTTTGCCTGGTCCGCGGTGAGTCCTTGAAGTATGGCCGCGAGACGCTGCCAGTTTTGTGGCAGGGCTTCCTGTCCATGGGCGTTTACATGGTTCTCTTCCTTGAAGGAATGCAGCGCACTTCACCGGCAGAGGGTGCAATCATCCTTGCGACGGCTCCTATTTTTGTAGCGATTTTCAGTGTGATCGCAAAATACGAGCGCTTCTCCTCTGGAGCAATTTTGGGCTCCGTTATCGCATTTCTCGGCACGTCCATCGTCATTGCTGCCGGAAGCAAGTCTGGCGGAGGCAACCTCGCAGGCAACTTCATTATCTTGGCCTCATCGGTGGTTTGGGCATATGGAGCTGTGTTATCCAAACCTTTGGTAAACCGGTATTCGCCAATCCAGTCTTTGACTTTGTCCATGCCAGCGGCGCTCTTGGTGCTCCTGCCTTATGGGTTGATGGATACCATTCGCATGCCTTGGTCAGCTCTCACGAGCCAATCTTGGTGGATGCTGATCCACATCACGCTGGGGGCTGGATTGATTGGATTCATTGGCTTCTATGAAGGTGTCAAAGCCAAGGGCCCTGCCGCCGCGATGATGTACCAATTCTTCGTGCCGATTATTGCGTCCGTCTTCTCTTGGCTTCTGATGGATCAGGGCCTGAACGGGTGGCAGGCATTTGGGCTGGCGGTGGTGATTTTAGGCGTATTCATCGCCTCGAGAGCCCGGTACTTCACTGCGTCGCGCCTCGCCGCGACTTAATGTACACTTGCACTATATGTTGGGCAGCGCGCTAGTCGCCTTCATTCTGCTTGGCCAAGTCAATCCGGCCGTGGGCCGTTATGACATGAATGAGCGGCTCAAGGAACTTGATCGCGCTTGGACCTCGACGTCCGATAAATCTCGGCGCTTGGAAGCAATCGCGGACATTTCGGCGGCAGCATCCGCATTTCAGAAAGAAGACTCAGCCGAAGCCTGTCGGTCTATGGATGAAGCTATTGCAACCTTACAAGGCCGGTCCGCAACCTCGGAAGATGCTGTAACGCTTCGGTTCGACCCTCCGTTTGTGGAGCCTAAAATGCCAGCACGGCTCCGGGTGGGCTGGGCTTACATGCCAACGAATCCAAGGACGGTTCGTTTGCAAGTCGGACGACAGTCGCTGGTGGCAACACCCGGCCGCTCGCTGACCCTTGATGTCAGACCGGAGCAGATCAATCCCGACATCCTTCAGAACCCAGAAGTTGGATATCTGCTGCCCGTGCAAGTTGGCTATGAGCAGCGAAACGTCTTCTTGAGCATCATAAAGAAGCCAAAAGAGCGACTCGGATCGCTGCGAATGACTAAACAGCCGGAAGCTCAAACTCTGGTGGACTTTTTGTCGAGGGCCTTCAACAACCCCGATGGTTTGGAAGCCGACATCCCCCTCATTCAGTATCTCTTCGCGGCAGAACTGCTCGATGAAGGTCGTCTTAGACCTGAGCGAGCTGACTCTCTGCCGCTCGTGAGACACCAGAACACATACTTCCGGGCGATGTTTCCGAGGCAAGCAAGGGGACCGCTGACTCTCGTCATTGGTCTTCATGGGCCGGGAGGCTCTGAAAACCTCTACTTTGAAGCTTATGGAAATGGACGAGCTGTCACGGAGTCGCTGAAGCGGAATTGGGCATTTGTGGCCCCTCGCGCATCGGGAACCGCCGTCGAGGATGTTATCGACTGGATTCAAACTCGGCGAAGGCAGCGTGTCGATCGACTATTTGTAATGGGCCACGGCCTTGGGGGTGGGGTAGCGCTTCAGACGGGACGGATACAGCCCAAGCCTCGGGCAATCGCGGTCTTTGCTCCGGATGTAAGCACCCTTCCGAGCGATATGACGGGAATACCTGTGTACGCATCGATCGGCAGGCAAGACACTATCTTCCCAAGCTCTAAGAAGCTGATGCAGGATTTGACGACCAGAAAAGGCAGCATTTCAGCCGAATTCGATCCTTGTGAACACTGGATGGTCGTTGCCGATTCGATTCCCGCTGCTTTCAAGTTCTTCGATTCGAACGCGGGTCGGTAAACTCAACACCAGAAATGACCGATCCAAAAAATGAAATCACGGGCGAGACGCTTAGCGATGAAGCGGAATCTGCCACCGATGTCGACCACGATCTCAACGAGCTTTTCGAGCAGTTTCAAAGAGCCAACACAGAACGTGAACAGTTGAAAGATCAACTCCTGCGAACGATGGCCGATTTCCAAAACTTCAGGAAGCGCGTCAACGAGGAAAAACGCAGCATCGAAGAACGAGCCAACGAACGCTTCATTTCCGAGCTCCTTCCCGTGCTGGACAACTTCGAGCGCGGGTTGGCGACGATGGACTCTGCTACGGACATCGCCTCGGTCAAAGAGGGTGTTCGCGCTGTGGACCGGCAGCTTCGATCGGTTCTCGAGGGTCAGAAAGTCACACGTATCGAATCGCTCGGCAAGCCGTTCGATCCCGAGTTGCATGAGGCTCTTGCCACGATTGAATCTGCCGACCAACCTGATGGAACGATCCTCGACGAGATTGAACCCGGATACAAGATGGGCGATCGTGTGATTCGGGCGGCGAGGGTGAGAGTAAGCAAAAGGGCGTGAGCAGGCAACACTTCGGCACCGATGGCATTCGCGGGATCGCGAACGATAAACTGACCCCCGAACTCGCCTTCCAACTTGGGCAAAGCAGTGGTCGCTGGCTGTTGGACAGCCACGGAACCACAAGGGTGGTCATCGGGCGAGATACACGGCGTAGTGGACCCATGCTTGGCGCTGCCTTGGCCGCCGGATTCTGTTCAGTCGGAATCGATGTGGTGGTCCTGGGAATTGTGCCCACGCCAGCGATCGTGCACGCGGCCAGAGTCGGAGAATTTGGTCTGGGTGCGATTATTTCAGCATCACATAATCCAGCCCCTGACAATGGTATCAAGCTTGTCGATCACTCCGGAAGAAAGTTGACCGATGAAAGTGAACTCGAGATCGAACGCTACTTCGACCGAACCTTGGACCGCCGTCCAGTTGGCGACAGTGTGGGCTACCTCGGCACATCCAAGCGGGAAATCGAGGAGTACTTGGAATTCTTGGAGTCCATCGTTCCGGAGAGGTTGGATGGAATGAAGGTGGCCCTCGACGCTGCTGACGGTGCCGCCTATGAGTTGGGTCCAGCTATCCTCGCTAGGCTGGGAGCTCAGGTCTCCGTTACTGGCGTTTCGCCCGACGGCATGAACATCAATGAGCATGGAGGCGCAACGAAGCCTTCCACGATCCAAGACTTTACGGTCTCATCCGAATCTCAAATTGGTGTTGCGTTCGACGGCGATGCAGACCGAGCGATCTTCAGCGATGAAAAGGGAAGACTTATCAACGGCGATCGCACCATCGGCCTTTGGGCTCACCACCACCGAATCGAGCCTCAGATCGTTGTCGGTACGGTCATGAGTAACGGGGGATTTGAAGCCTACATGACGGGTTCCGGCATTCGTCTCGAACGTGCACCGGTGGGTGACAAGTACGTCGCGCAAAGAATTGAGGCGACAGGCGCCAAGATAGGCGGCGAACAAAGCGGGCATATCATTTTTCCTGAGCGACAGCCATCGGGTGATGGTTTGGTCACAATGCTTGAGGTCTTGCGCGTGCTCAAACAGTTGGAAGAACCGGCGTCGAAGTTTGTCGACGCCTATGAACCCTGGCCCCAGATTCTCATCAACGTGCAGGTGGCTGACCGCGAAACATGGTCCGACTCTCCAGAGGTCAATGATGCGCTGGAGAAGGCGACGTCGGACCTTGGTTCAAACGGACGCGTCAACGTTCGGGCAAGCGGTACACAACCGATGGTTAGGCTGATGGTGGAAGCATCCGGCTACGAATTGCGGGACCAGGTCGCAGCAGAGTTGTTGCAGGCCCTCGAAAGTCATGCTGGCGCCCGCGTGTATTCCAAGGTGGATCTGACTCATGCTCTTGGCGATTGATGCAGGAAATACCCAGACGGTCTATGGCCTGTGGGATGGCCAGGCGTGGCGCTCGACATGGCGCCGGAACACCGACGGTGCGGAAACAGAAGATGAGCTTGCCGTTTGGCTCCGTGGGCTCTGCGAATTGGCTGGCGTACCCTTTGCGGTCGATCGCGTCGTCTGTGCGACCGTCGTTCCGGCCATCCACAACAGCGTAAAGCGCCTTGCCGAGAAGTGGCTCCAAGCTCCAGTCGCCTTCTTGGAACGTGGAGACCAGATTGGGTTGGAAGTAGACTATCAGCCCAAATCCGCCGTCGGGCCGGATCGGCTTGCAAACGCTTTGGGAGCCCTGGCAAAGTACCAACCGCCATTAATCGTCGTGGACTTTGGCACTGCAACGACCTTCGATGTGGTGGACTCTACTGGAGCCTACACTGGTGGAGCGATACTGCCCGGAATCGAAGTGGCAAGCTCAGCCTTGGTCGGACGCACATCTCGTTTGCCGAGATTCGAATTGGAAGCTCCCACCAGTGCAATCGGGAAAACCACGGTTCATTCGTTACAGTCAGGCATGATGTTGGGTTATGCAGGAGCGATCGATGCCCTTGCCGCACGGATCAAAACCGAGCTCGGAGGAACGGCCCGAGTCATTTCCACGGGCGGTCTGGGCAGAGTTTTTGTCGGTCTGTGTGAGTCCATCGAGGATTACGACAAGACGCTGACCCTGGACGGACTTGTGATCGCTGCCGATCGGCTCTTTTAGAATCTGGCGTCAGATGCCATGTTGGTCAGAACCGGCAGAGTGCAAGCCTGACGACTGGAGCCACCGGTTGTACCCGTGTCTCCGCGCCGCATCTTGTTGAATACCTGCCAGCCATACTCCAAGATCGGAAGTTGGTTGGATCGCTGCTGGACAAACACTCGCGTCATCGCATGGGTAAACAAGCCGACTTCCTTCCCGCCCTGGATGAACCCGTAGGCTTGACCGCCGGGGATGCAGGCTTGCATCTGTGAGAGTCGACCGATCATGGGCACTTCCTGGCCAAAATACCGACCGTTGGTAATCGGTCGATGCGTTTGGAAGAATGCAAAGACTCGTGCGCCCTTAGCCAGAAACATCTGCAGCAACTCATTCTTACTGGCCATGGATCCGGCATCCATCAAGCTCTCAGAATCGATGCCCGTGAGGTAGTCCTTACCGCCCATGTTCACGCCGACGCCGCTGAAATAGATCATGACGATCGCATTCTCGTCGACTCGCTGAGAGAGCGCCTCTGCCGACTTCCGGATCTGCTCTGCTGACGCATTGATCACCAAGTCGATATTCGCTTCCGGATAACCGGCATTTGCTACCAGAGATTCGCGAAGCAATTGGGCATCGTCCGCCGCAAAGGAAATCTTCAGATCACCAAAGCGGGAATCGCTATTGCCGATGATCAGTGCGTACTTGTTGTTGAGTGAAGCAACTGGGCCAACAATAGGCGCAGTTGGAACCGTGCCCGGTCTTGAATTGGCAGGGATTTTGAGCGGCTCGCCCGGTTTTGAAGTCGTTCCACCTGTATTTGTTGGAGCCGTTCCACCGCCGCCAGGCACATTGGCGATCAGAGCTTTCTCTTCTGGAGAAATTGGTTCGGTATCCACTTTCCAATTGGCCTTACCGTCGATCTTGGAAAACTTGGCTTCTAAAGCCTGACGCTTTGCCGTGTCGCCCAAGGTCGAGTAAATCGCATTCAAGAAGTAGAACGATTCACGACTGGTCTGACCCTTGTCCAACAGCAGTTCGAGTTCGCCGGCAGCTTGGTTTAAGAGTGTTGCCCTCTCCTGGTCCTTGAG
The DNA here is from genome assembly GCA_946478935.1 of uncultured Armatimonadota bacterium. The sequence goes on along the minus strand of CAMLEL010000001.1, from coordinate 6,238 downwards.
CGCCATACCTTGCCGGTAGGCGCTATAGGCGGCGAGAAAATTGGGAGAATAGGGAGCACCATTGCGCCACCGGCGGACCTCTGTGACCGGGCCCGGAAGGTTGGTCGGTTTATCGGTATCTTCAGTTCTGTAAGCAACTGCCTGCTGGAAAGCAGTCCTGGCCGACATCCAGTCGCCATTTCGTGCAGCTTCGAGTCCTTTTTCGTACTCCCCAGTCCAAGATTGGCTGAAACCAACCGTTGCAAGGACCGCGAAAACGGCCATCATCCATGAGCGCAAGTGAATCATTCGTCAGTTTCCAAAGCGGTAGTTGAGGCTGATGCCCATATCGTATCCGCCGTTCGTTGGCGAAGCGAAGTTGAAGTCGATCGCGAAGCGATTATCCAGCGGACGGAATCCGATTCCAAAGGTGAGAGCGTTTCGCCGTCCAAAGTCGTCGCCTCCACCAGGAACCGCGTTGTATCCCAAGCGGACCGGGATGCGGTAGCCGGAGAAGTGATAGTTGTATTCGGCGCCGATCCCCAGCACGGTTTGTGCAGATCGATCGAAAACCTGGCTGCTTTCACCTTCGAAGAAGTGCTGCAACTGAGCGCCGTAGACAATGAAATCGCGTCCCCCGCGCAGTCCGTCCTGTCGAAGGGCGACGCCGCCGATCAGCCGGGCCGGAATCTTATCGTAGAGTTGATCGGTGTTCTCGTTGCCCGTGAGGTTGATTTCACTTCGGTAGCTGAGTCCGATGCTCATGTTGGAGTTTCCACGAGGGGAGAACTGGACTCCGATTATGAAGCCGATACCGTTACCCGTATCTTCAAGATTTGCATCTTGAAGGACGTTATCGCCACTGTCGACCAAGAGCACGTTGTTTGAGATATATTGGCGAACGTACTGGAGGCCAACCCCCCAGCTGAAGCTCTGATTGGGATCGGCTTTGCCATAGGCAACCGTGAAGTATTCGCTGCGGGCCTTAAGCTTTTCAGAATAGACGTTTACGGGATTGCCGCCAACGAGAACACCATCGTTCGTCCGATTGTCGTCGATGAACCCACCGATGGTGAATCCGACGCCAATCGTTCCGCGCCGTCCGTTTTCCAGCGGAAGCGCCAAACCAAGGTGCGTGATTGCATTACCACCACGCTGGCCCGTGCTGTCCAGGCTCAGATCTCCAAACTCGTTGCTTGCTTGAGTGCGCGACTCCGGCAGGTTACGGTATGCCAAGCCAATCTGCCCCTGACCGACATAGCCCAAGCCTCCCGGATTGTAGTAGCTGGACAAGGTGTCAGAACTGGTCGAGTACAGAGCTCCACCAACGCCCATCGCGCGCCCGCCGACGTCCAGGGCATTCAACAGGTCGGGGACCTGAGCCATGGCCGAGGCGCAGGCAATGGCGCATCCACCCAAGACGAATAACAGCTTCCGTGCTTTCATGCTTGACTCCAAACTTGATAAACAGCTCTAAGACGTTTGAACATTGCGATTAGCGTCTCCCGCGAGAATTCCTTCCGCGGCCCCGATTGGTGTTGATGACGACTTCTTGAACGACGGCGAGATTTCCAGCCCGATCGACCCCTGCCGCGACGATCTTGAATTCCGATGGAAGACTGATGGAACGCTTCCGAACGCGGCCGGTCCAGCGATAGGCTCCCTGGCCGGTTGGCGTGAACTTGATTCGAGGCACTCGGTATAGGTAGGTCCCATCCATCTTGCGAATGATGATGTCCATTCCTGTTACATCCACGAGTCCATTATTGGAATCGAAAATGTCGACGATCACCGAAAAGTCTGAGTTCGCCCTAATCTGTGAGTCAGAGCGGGGGAAGGCGATGCTGATACTTGGTGCAGTCCGGTCCACCCGAACCGAAATGTTGCGCGTTGCCTTGTTGTTTCCTTTGTCCACGATCTCGATGGCAATCGTGTGATTGCCTTCAGCGGAAGAGTTTTCAACGTTCCAATCAACTTGGAACGAATTGTTGCCGTCCAAGGTTGTTCCCGTATTGTTTGGGATATCCGTATCATCGATCGTAACCTTCCACTGCTTCAAGTTGGCTTCTTCGACGCGGACCGTAATCGGCACCACGGGCCCCTTTACAGCTCCGCCGGAGACGGGATTGGAATCCAAGATCCTGGGTTTGCGGGCATCCAACGTGACGGTCCGGGTCACCGGCGTAGCGGTGTGCAGAGAGTCGAATGCCTCGATCGTGAGGACGTATTCGCCTTCCGGTGTCGATTCGTTGAAGTTCAGAACGATCTTGTCCAGGATTTCATCGTCACGATCCGGCGTGAAGATTTCCTCATTGACGATTTGACCCGTCGGACCATCGGCAGTCACGCGCACCGTAACTTCCTCATTTGCATTTGTGATGAGGAATTTGACGTCAGTAGTCAATCCGATAAAAGTGCCATCCGCCGGCGCTGTCACACTAAAAGTGAATTGGGCGTGGGCAGCCAAAGCAGCCAACGTCAACGCCGCACACAAAAGAAAACGCATCATCCTATTCATCCCTTTACCAAGCAAATTCGGGCTGCGAACTCTATTGTTGTAGCACAAACTGACGGATAAACTCGGAAACTCCAGCGGATTCATTGCAGGAAACCCTGACTTTAGCAATGGATAGCGTCTTTGGGTGCGCATTTGCAACGGCTCCTGATAGGTGCACAAACTCTAACATTTCAATGTCATTCAGATAATCCCCGATTGCCGCCGTCTGACTTTGTGGAATGCCAAGGTGCTCGGCGAGATGTCGCAAGGCATAACCCTTTGTGGCGCGGTGATCCATAAACTCCAGGTATTCCGGCTCCGATTCGATCGCCCGAACCAGCGGCTGCGGGAAGCATCCGAGCACACTGGAGCAGTGCTGAGCCATTTGGGCAGGTTCATCGACGATGAGGGCTTTCAGACATTTGAGCTTCGTCCAGTCTTCGGGAAGCGTTTGTGGAATGACGCTTTCCACTCGGCTGCGATACACATCACCCCAAGGCGTCTCTCGAAGAAAGTAAACGTTGTCGGGAGTGTAGATATTCAGGTGCACTCCAGTGACCTGAGCATAGTTGATGATTTCCGCCAAGGCGTCTGTGGGGAGGTGAAGGGAATAAAGGTCGGATTCTGGAGAAATCCGAACATGAGTTCCATTCCCGCAAATCATCGGACCATCTGAAAGTCCAAGTTCGGAAGCAAAGGGCCTCATGCTTGGAGCGATGCGACCGCTGGCTAGCACGACTTCGACAGCGGCTGCCCGAGCCTCTGCGACTGCGTCCACAACCTCTGGCAGGATCTGCTTGCCAGACGTGAGCAATGTTCCATCGAGGTCGATTGCCAGAAGACGAGTTTTGGTCATGGTTTCGGCGTGCCTGCGAATGCCCGTAAAGTTACCGTGGGATGGAACCGAGAATTTCGAGTGAAGGTTTACCAGAGCTCATCATGTCCGATCCCATTACCCAGTCAACCACCGAACAATTGGTCGTCTTCGCTTTGGAAAGCGAATCTTACGGAATCGAGATCTTTCGAGTGCACGAAATCATCCGGTTGAGAGAGATCACACCTATTCCGCGCACAGCGACTCATATCCGTGGCCTAGTGAATCTGCGAGGCAAGACGATTCCCGTTGTGGACCTCAGAGCCCGATTCGCGGTTACGGGTTCCGGTGATACCGAGTCGTCGCGCATTATCGTGGTGGAAACTGCCCAGGGAAACATCGGTGTCGTGGTCGATGAAGTCAAGGAAGTCGTCACGATCGACCGAGAACAAGTTGAGCCAGCTCCTGCATTCGTCGCCGGACACGAAACCGATTTCGTTCGAGGCGTTGCCAATCAGGGTGGAAATTTGATCACCTTGCTCGATTTGGACAAGGCATTGGCAGCCTGACATGAGCGTCGAACTGGATATGTCCCAGTATCTGGACTTGTTCCTCCAAGAGTCGGAGGAGCAGCTTGAGATCTTGGAACAGGAAACATTGCGGCTGGAGAGAGAGCCCACGCAGGACCGATTGAGCTCGATCTTCCGCGCCGCCCACACGCTCAAGGGAAGCAGTCGAGCGATGGGATTCTCTAACTTTGCCGGCTTGACGCACGAGATGGAGAATGTTCTCGACCTCCTAAGAGGAGAGAAACTTCAGCTCACTACTGAAATCGCCACCACACTTTTGACTTGCCTTGACAGCCTGAATGAAATGAAGGCGTCGATTGCCGAAGGCAACGGCGATGCTCTGGATTGCCAATCACTGATCCAACAACTTCAGAATCACTCAACTGGAAATGATTCGCCGACTGCCAACGCTTCCAGTTTTGAGCTGACGTCCGAATCCCAGGCGGCACTATCCGCCGCTTCGGCCGAACAGTGCGTTTACGCCGCACACTTCACCTTGAGTCCGGATTGCGTCATGAAGTTCGTTCGGGTTTTCATGGCCATCAATATCGTCCAAGAAGGGGGCGAGATTCTGCTATCGACGCCTGATAGCGAAGCGCTCGAGGAAGAACAGTTCGAACTCAACTTTTCGCTTTATTTCCATCATCGAGACTCAGCTGACCTGCTGAGGGCAAAGTTCGCGGGGATTGGAGAAGTCGCCAGATTCGACCTTGCCCGATGGACGCCATCCGAGCCGCCTGCAGTCGCACCAAGCACGGTCGCGCCAACGGTTGACCAACCGAGCGCGCCCGAAAGCGCAGCGCCGATCAAGAAGCCCGAGAGCGGGCAGACTGTACGCGTCGACGTCGCCAGGCTGGACGAGTTGATGAATCTGGTTGGCGAACTGGTGATCGACCGAACGCGAATTGCTCAGATCGGCAGTCACCTTGCCGCCAAATACGAATACGACGAGAACATCGAAGCTTTGGGCGAGACCGTTGGTCACATCACGCGAATCACTGCCGACCTTCAGGAGCAGATCATGAAGGCACGGATGCTCCCCATTGAAACGGTCTTCAATCGGTTCCCCAGAATGGTTCGAGACCTTGCCCAGAAAGTGGGCAAAGAGATTTCACTTCAATTGCTCGGTGGGGAAACGGAGCTTGATCGGAGTGTAATCGAGGTCATCGGTGATCCCCTCCTTCATATCCTGCGAAACAGTATCGACCACGGGATCGAATCTCCAGATGATCGAATTAAAGGTGGAAAGGATAGATCCGGCAAGGTGACTGTCTCTGCCCGCCATCAGGAGAACCACATTGTCATCGAAATCCAGGACGATGGGCGAGGCATTGATCACGAACGGGTGCGGAGCAAAGCGATCCAGAGTGGGCTGATAACCCGGGAAGCAGCGGAACGGTTGACCGAAAAGGAATGCCTACAGTTCATTTTCGCCAGCGGTCTCAGCACCGCTGCCGAGGTGAGCGAGGTAAGCGGTCGCGGAGTTGGGATGGACATTGTTCGATCGAACATTCAGCGGCTGGGCGGAATCATCGATGTCGAAACCCAGGTGGGCCAGGGAACACGATTCACATTGAGGCTGCCTCTCACGCTCGCGATCATCCAGGGACTGCTTGTAAAGGTTGCTGGAGTCGTCTACGTTTTGCCACTCGGATCGGTGATTGAGACGCTGAGCATCCACAAAAACCAAATCCAGTCAGTTCACCAGAGTGAGGTGATTGTGATTCGTGGGATGACAACGCCATTAATTCGCTTAAGAAATGTCTTTAACACCCGAAACTTTACAGAGGAAACAAAAGTTGACAGCCATTATGTGGTGATTGTGGGATTGGCGGAACAGCGTATTGGGCTGGTTGTGGACAGTCTGATTGGCGAACAAGAGGTGGTCATCAAGTCTCTGAGCCGATTCTGCGGGGATATTGTGGGGATCAGTGGCGCGACCATCCTGGGGAACGGCAATGTTGCCCTGATCGTGGATGTCAACGGTGTTTTTAGCCTAGAACGCGAATAAATTTTATGTCAAGTGGGAATCAGTTTGTCCGAGCAAGCATTGAGCGCTCCATCCAAGACCTCCCGGCGATGTCGCCAGTGGTCTCGAGAGTGCTGAAGGAGGCAGAATCTCCCGAAGCCTGCGCGAGTTCCATCGAGCGGTTGATCGCTAGCGAACAGGCGCTCGCATCAAAGGTGCTCCGAGTGGTTAACTCGGCCTACTACGGCTTGAGTGGACAGGTGACGAGCCTCGGCCAGGCCATCGTGATTCTTGGTATGCAGCAGATTCGGAACCTTGTTTTGAGCGTCAGCGCCTTCAGCATGATCAAGCCCAAAACACCAAAGCAGCTTGAATTGATGGAGAAGTTCTGGATCCACTCGTTCGCAACT